>NZ_BAABRO010000032.1 GCF_039545035.1 Novipirellula caenicola | reverse complement strand
TACACAGAACGACGCTGACACAGGAGCCCCCCTGCGTCCTTCAGTACTGCGCATCGGGGGCTTCCATCGAATCAAAATTTAACTTTTTGATAAGCGGCTATTGCCGAATTCTAACACGGTCGCTCCCGGAGGGAGGGTAAGTCCGAATTCACCTCCCCTTTGGGGAGGTCAGAGTCGGCGGCAGCCGGCTCTGGGTGGGGCTCGTTGTGTTAGAAATGGCCGGTTCCAGCTTGGTTTCACCACCCTCCCCGGCCGCATCCTGCGGCCGACCCTCCCGGAGGGAGGGTGAATCTGAATTTCCCGCCCTACTAGAATTTCCAGCGGTACTCCATCCGTGTGCCGTATACATCTGGCAGCTCGCCTCGCCAGCCGTACATGACATCGAAACGTAGCAGTGTGGCGTTGGTCAGTGGCATTTGGTAACGCGTCCCTGCTGCGAATTGGTCCGCTGGAACCGCAGGGTTGCCATTTCCGTGCGGGGTGACATAGGCCAATTCGAGCAGCCACTGGTGACCGAGATCGTCTGCAATCAGATCGACTCCGACTGCCCCGCCAGCGGTGTCGGCTGCGGTCGGATCCAGGGTGGCAAAGCCATTGAGCCCGTCGGATTCAAAGTTGATGCCAGTGTTTCGCAAGATTCCACCCGAACCTGCCGCTCGAGCGACCGATTGCGGGCGATCCCAACCATAGAAAAAGTTGGCATACGGAACAAACGTCAATGGATTCGCGGTGATCCAGCTATTCTCGACCAGCAACAGAGCACCATCTGCGGTCCGGTCGTCCTTGGCCAAGTCTTGGCCCGCGTTGACGATGACTCGCACACTGTTGCTGATCCGGTCGAAATAACGTCGTGTGAAGCTCGCGGTGATATTGTGATAACTCCGCTCACTCTGGTTGCGGTCGCGAACATAGGCATATCCAGTTTCGATGTAACCTCCATAGGCTTCGATAAACCACGCGGTACCAAACGCTTGTGCCGCGTGTTCATCGCTACCGAAAGCCGCACTGTTGATTTGATCAACGATGGCAAAGAAGGTGGCATCAAAGTTTGACCAATTCAGTAACCGGCTGTGCCCCGATGGCAAGGCGAACGCCGCACCAGTGACCGCGTCTTCCATCCAGATGCCGTTTTGGAATAGCAGTGGGACCAAACCGATCGTGAATGGCAACTCGAAGGGAGAGGTTCTCGACTGTGACGCTCCCATCAGCACGCCAAGATCACCTTCGTAAAAACCTGTCACCGGAGTCAAATCGAATTCGCTTCGGTATTTGATGTCGTCACCCACTTTTTCCCAGCGAGTGAATTGATTGTTGTTGTCCAGCGGTCCAACGAACGCATGAAGTCGATCGGTATCAGTCAGCTGTAAATCGAGATCCAAATTCAAACGACTGGCCAAGTTGTCTGTGCGTCCGGCCGCGTTTCGACCTGCGGCAATCCCAGTACGGTAATCGCCGTAAATATAGAATTCGGGGCGAACGAGATTCGTCGGGCCAAAGCAATCGATTCCCTTGGGGGTGATTCCATCGCCATACCATTGGCGTCCCCACTGCACCAACGGGTATTGAGTCGGCACATCACTCTTGGCATCGTACGGCAACTGTTCTCGTTGCCCATCGTGATACATCGACGAGTTCGGAATTGGTGTCGGCGAAAAGTCGCTCGAAAAATCACGTGACGCCGGCGGCGAACCATCACGTCCAGGATCGCTTGATAAATCGTTTGTTGCGTTTGTCGACGAATCGACGCCATCTTGAAACACAAGTAACGGCGGATCGAAGTCAGCGGGTTGATTCAGCCGCAGCACTGGATCGGGGAATTCCAACATGCCGCTGGAAACTGGATCCGCCACTGAGGGCAACGTTTCGTGTTCCGGTCGTTGGGAAACTCGACTCTGAAGCGATTGATAAAACCGATCGGTCAGGAATTCCGTCTCGGGTAAAACCCATACCGATTCTTCGCGAGTGATCGGCATGCTGGTGTCGTGCTCGCTGTCGGTTTCACTTTCGGCAGCGACTTGCGGGGCGGCCGACTGCACCGGCGGTAGCCGCGTCGGGTGTTGGACACTCGGTAGCCGCGTTGGACTTTTCGCGTGACTGAAACCACTCAATCCCACGATCCCAGCGACCGCCGCGATGCCCAGGCAAACGCGAACGGCGACGTTGCACCGTCCAGCGAATCGCCGTGCCGTCGTTCGGCGATCAGCAGGTAGCTGGTTCGCCACCGAATCGACAATGTTGATGGTTTGCTTCACGACAACGATGGGTTTAGGGAGTGATGTGGATCGAAGATCGGACGTCGTTAGGAACAAATAAAAGGGACAAACGGGCTATCGAACCAGGAACGTATGACTGCTCTGCCGGACGTCCAACATATTGGACGACATTCGGCGAAGCATGTCGGGGGTGCTATGGATCTGTCGCATGAAATAAGGCGGCTCCATTCGGCTTCGCATCCGCACGCTCAATCGGTACGGCCCTTTCTTTTGCATCACCGATGCAGGGATGTGGTACTTCGGCATGCGATGGTCCAGCGGCGGGATCGAATGAGCTTCCATGCGGATCAGCGGCGGGTGATTCAGCACGCTGACTGGCACGGCGCCGGGACGCAGAAAGACCAATTGATCCACGCTGAAATTCAAAGGCAACGCCGCTTCACGATCCGTGCCGCGAACATTGTTGATCAGAAACTTGGTTTGCAGATTGAACAGCCCCTTGTCTCGTGGCACGCGTCCCGTCGCCACGTCGTACGAATTCATATCCGCCAAATCGGCGTTGGAATCCAAGTAGCCGCTCTCCCACACCCGTTGACCATCGGGATCGATTAACACAACGTTCAACCACAACTGAGGCTGGGCTCCGAGTGATCCGGTAGGCAGATTGTGGCCTTCGCTGATGTTGGAAACTCGGTAGGCAATGTTCAGCGGAGCCCCGGCGCGAGGTTCACTCAAAAAGATCGGTCCTTTGACATCCACGCCAGCTTCGAGCGTGATCACGGCGTTTGCCCGTTTCTCTTCAATCTTCAACAGGTTGGCATCAATGATACGTCGTGCGTCACGGCGATCATCCGTGTTGTCCCATGGCGGTGGAAAGTACATCCCCGGCGTGACCGTTTGCTCGAACGCTTCGGTTCCCCAACCAGCACGATCATCGAATTCGAGCCATTGACGCGGCGAATATTGTTTGGCCTTGGGATTGTGCGGGAAAATCCCAGGATGAGCGATCGGGTAGCCCGGCCCCCAAAATGAATGATTCGCGTGCTTCTTCGGCTCGCCATACGGTTTGTCGTTCAACACCGCAGCGTGGCAATATTCGTAGCCCTCGGCTTTGCCAGGCACGGCGCCCATGTGGCAATCTTGACACGAGATTCCTTTGGCGGCTGCGGGACCGTGACGGTATTGCGAGTGCACGACTTCGAGTGCAATCCCTGGCTGCACCGCGACTTGATGGCAAGAGACACAGATGTCACTGTTGGTCAGAGGTTCAAAGAAAAAACTTGACGCGTGCACCGGTTGGCCGGGACCGGTTTGCTGCGGCGACGTTTTCAACTTCAACTCATCCGCATTTGCAATGGCCGATGCAATGCCGCTGTGGTGCGACCCGCGGCCCACTGGTTGGTGAATGTCCCCTGGTTCAATCCGCCGGTCGCCATTGCTGCCACGCCAATAATGTTCGTTCACTCGATGACAGGCGATGCAGGTGATCCCTTCGCGAACCACCGGTGGCATGTCCAAGACGCTGGCCGAGCGAGGCAGTTCGAGCTGAGTCGCCACGGGCGAATGACAACGCACACAAAACGAGCCCACGGTTCCGCGCGTGTATTCCTGCATCGCTTGCTCGAATCGCTGAAACATCGGCGACACCACCGCGTAAGCGTGTGAGCTGACACTCCATTCGTCGTAGTGTTTCGGGTGACAACTGCGACACGTTTCGGCCGATGGGTATTGGTTCTCGGTCCACAATGCTTCGTGTGGATCTTTGCTGGACGCAGCGGCGGATCCGTCTTGCTGTGCCCCATCTTGCAGTAACCCGTCTGCTAGGGGCATGTGCGGATGGAACCCGTGCGGATGGAGACGATGTCCCTGGGATGGCGCCTCGGATTTCGAAGGGACCGCGATCGAAGGCCCCAAATAATCCAGCGGATCGGACAGCCGGTCGAGCTCGCTGCCACCCACATTCATCAGCGGATCTGTCTCAATTTGATCATTGCCAAGCAAGTCGTTTCCACCGAGTAAATCGTCGCCCCCGAGAAGGTTGTCGCCACTCAGCAGGTCGTCGCCTGCGAGTTGATTCTCGCTGAGCAGATCGTCATGCGTGTTGAGGTCATCATCGTTCGGCGTTGTGACGTTGTGGGGCTGCTTTTCTTTCGCGATGCGGTCAATCTGCTTGGCAGCGATCCGCACCGGTCGCTTGGCGTTTGAACTTGACGAGTCATCCGCGTATGCAGAGAACCACGTGATGGTCGCGATGCCCGCACATAGCAGTGGGATTGCGATGGGACGCATGGGGGGAGCCGTCTCGGGTTCGAGCCATTTGACAAAGTGCAAGCCGCGGTAACGTACAGCCGCGTTTCAGTTGTCCATCGACACGATTCGATCGCTACCACACTCGCAACAGATTTTTAGGGACAAGTCGACGTAATCCGCAAACTTTGACATGACTGCGGCAACAGCGACCCTGTCGCGATCGGTCGCCCCCATCGGCTCGCACGATTGGGCAAACCATAACCCATCGGCGGACCATGCGGTTTCGCTAGTCTGCCTAATTGATACAAACCGCACATACTGCCTCAGTGGGTTCGCTTTCGTATTTGTTCTAACAAAATGCATCCGTCGCGGCCGCGATTTTACACGTAGGGTTTGCTGGAGAGTTCCGTCGCCGAGGGGAATTGCGTCACTGAACTCTCTCCTTTTCAAGCCTCCATTGCTCCCCCACGATGGAAAATCTAATCCATGAATCAAACAACCCAAACCAGCTCGGATGACGAGCAGCTTGACGCGGAACAGTCGTCCTTTTTTCGCTGTCCCATTCAGGAAGCGGATGGCAAGGCGGTGATTCGAATTGGCCGCCGACGCATCCCCGTGGTGGTCCAAGAGGCATCGATTGACGGTTTCACGGTGACCGTCTCTGCCAAGTACGCTTCCCGAATCCAGATTTCGGGGCCTTGGGAACTCGAATATGCCGACGCCCGAACTGAAGTGCATCCTCAGTGGATTTTCAACGCGCCCGACGGCAACGCTCAGCTTGCCGTTCGCCGCTTGCGAGATCTAACCAAACCCGATCCGATAAGTTCAAGTTGGTGGCCCACGCTCCGGCGATCTCGCTACCGACAAACGGACAACAGCCCGATTGCCTTTGGCGGTTTGGTGTTGACGTTTATCGCCGTGTTGGCACTGCCCGGAGTCGGTGAAAAATTAGGGTCGGCCCATTACATCCGCACCGCGATCATGTGGGTTTACAATGGAATCCACATGGAAACCAAACATTGGTGGTAACCGATGTTGCGGTGCACATCGGTGCGCCGGTCACGCTGCAGCGACGATCTTGAGCGAGAAACCGTCCGTCATGAACGCGGGGCGATCAACGATGTTGATCGCCCGCTTTACTTGATGCCGGGCTTTACTAGATGCCAGGAGTGGGAAATTCGTTCTGGGCACTCAACTCGGTTTCACCGTCGTCTTGGTCGTAGTTCAGCACGGTGTGAACCGGATACGGGCTCAGTCGCTCTTTGCCGCCCAGCTGCACTAGGTGAATCAGGAAGGAGCAGCCGACGATTTCGGCATCACATTTTTCTAACAGCCGGCAACACGCTTCCATCGTCCCGCCGGTCGCCAGCAGATCGTCAACGATCAACACGCGCTGCCCGGGTTTGACCCCATCGACGTGGATCTGCAGTTCGTCGGTGCCGTATTCCAACTCGTAAGCAAACGAGTGCATGTTAAAAGGCAGCTTGCCCGGTTTACGGATCGGGACAAACCCGGCACCAAGCCGGATCGCCAACGGAGCGGCGAAAATGAAACCGCGAGCTTCTGCCGCAGCAACAATGTCAATTTTGGCGTCCAGATAGGGCTTAGCCAACGCTTCGGTCGCGGAGGCCAACGCTTCGGGGGCCGCCAGCAACGGAGTGATGTCGCGAAACAAAATTCCAGGCTGAGGGTAGTCAGGGATGTCTCGGACGTAACGACGAAGATCCAACATGGAAATGGCTCGTGTGGTGTGAAACATAAAGTGGATCAATACAGCCTAAAGCAGAGCGAAACGCGAAGGTAGTAGGCTCGGTGATCCGTAGGCTGCAAGACGGGAACCTGCGATTTTTGCGCCAATCGGCTTCCCGCCGCCCTGCGGATCGCGAGCCCACCGGGGCGTTAGGCTCCAGTGAGCGGTTCCGGGCTGCCTCGCAGAATCCGAATCTCATCAAGATCCAGGTCTCGCAGTTCTTGTTCTTTGCGTTGCATGTCTTGGTCGTACTGATTTCGGTCGGAATCCTCGTTGTCGAGGTTCATCGGGTCACGATCGGGCGTCGATTCGCGGTCGATGCCGTCGGTTTCTTCGAGGGGGCGATCTTCGTCACCGCTGCGTTTTGCCCGCTCTTTCTCATCGGGGCTAAGCGGCAGATCCCGACTGACCAATTCCGGGGTCCGCGCTCCTGCTGGGTCAAAAATACTGCCGACTCGTCCCCCGTCGCGACGTGTCCGCTGCCACGCACCTCCGTAGGCGGGGTAGGCCAGATCTTCACAGTCTGCGCAAATCCGGCACCCTGTGGTCGGAGCCAAGCTCACCAATACGACCAAAAGCAGTAGCTTCTTTGCGACAGAGGCTATCATCGTGGAAAAGTCCATGACTCGAGATCCGATCCAGAAATCGTACGCGCAAACAGAAAATCAATCGCCAAACGACGGCTAACGTTTCTATCGGTTAGGAAAGCTGGGCCGCTTTAGGAAAGCTTTGACGATTACGCGGTAGTTCCGGACAACAAAAAGCCAGCACTGCGACTTTTTCCCGCAATTTTTATCGATTCATTAAAGTCGATCTATCGAGGGGGAGGGCAAAGATGAGAGAACCGGCATCAGACCTCTTCTCTTCTCGTCCTGCGGAGCAAATCACGTGTCGGATCTTTCGCAAACCCTCCGAATCGTCGATGCTATCATTCTTCCCCTGCTTGCTCTTGGCATTTTGTTTTTCAGCAGGATCAGCCATGGCGATTGGGCGCGATGGGCCGAGCGTCAGTTCTACATCGCGTTACTGGTCATGACATTCATGACCATGCGGACGGTCTCGCTCAGCGGGGACGCATGGTTGGTTCACACCGGCACGCTGGGGATTATGATTATCGGGTCGTTGGTCGTGCGGACTCAGAGTACACCAGTGGCGATGTAACCTCGTTCCCCCACTGTCATCCATCATGCACGAACCGCAGGCTTCGGTCCCCCACACCGCCGCTTCCTCCGCAAACTCCGCCAACCCATCGTCAAGTCACGGGGAAACTCTCGTCGAAGTCATTCCCGGCGGTGCCGTTTCGGGAACGATCCAGCCGCCTGGCAGCAAGAGTCTGACCAATCGTGCTTTGATTTGTGCCGCGTTCGCTTCGGGAACCTCTCGCTTGACCGGAGCGCTGCGTAGCGAAGACACCGAGGTAATGATCGAGGCGCTGCGAACGATCGGGTTGGATATTCACGTCAGCGAAGGTGGTCGCTCGATCCAAGTCAACAATTCTTCGACGCGATCAACGTCGGCGGCCCAGCCCGATCCTCATTCGTTGTTCATTGCCAACAGCGGAACCACGATCCGATTCCTGACGGCGGCGTTGTCGGCGGCCGGTGGGCGATACAAGCTGCATGGGGTCGATCGCATGCACGAGCGACCGATCGGCGATTTGGTCGACGCCATCGTCCCGATCATGAACGGAACGATCCACGCGGAATCGACAAACGGATGCCCGCCGGTTGTCATCGATTCGGCAGGTTGGCACGCGGGGGAAATCAACGTGGGAGGCTCCGTCAGCAGCCAGTATTTAAGCGGATTGATGATGGCCGCGCCGATCGCAGCAGCCTTTGCCGACTCCGATTCCACTCGTACAACACGGATCGCCGTGAAGGGCGAATTGGTATCGCGACCGTACGTTGACATGACCGCGAAAGTGATCGAGTCATTCGGCGGCGCGGTGACGACCGTCACTTCGGGGCTAGCCGCAGAGCAAACCGTTGCCTTTGATATTTCAAGCTCGGTGAATACCGATGGCTACGGTTACCGTGGTCTTGATTATGCGATCGAACCCGACGCATCGGCGGCGAGCTACTTCTGGGCTGCAGCGGCAATCAGCGGTGGCAGCGTCACCGTCACCGGACTGACGCGTGACGCGATGCAAGGCGACGTCGGTTTTGTTGACGTGCTTGAGAAAATGGGCTGCGAGCTTCACGAAGACGCTAATGGAATCACGGTGACCGGGCGACCGCTACGAGGCATCGATATCGATATGAACGCGATCAGCGATACGGTGCAAACGTTGGCCGTCGTCGCCTTGTTTGCCGATGGTCCAACTCGCGTGCGGGGTGTTGCACACAACCGGTTCAAGGAAACCGATCGTATCGGTGACTTGGCTTGCGAGCTAAACAAGCTCGGCGCTTCGGTGACCGAACACGAGGACGGATTAACAATCACGCCGCCTGCCGATGGCATTAAAGGGTTGCATGGTGCGGTGCTAGAAACGTATCACGATCACCGCATGGCAATGAGTTTGTCGTTGGCGGGACTACGGATCGCGGGCGTCAAAATTAAGAATCCGTCATGCACGGCTAAGACCTATCCTGAATACTTTGCCGATCTCGAAAAGCTGATCGGACGCAGCCATCACTGGTCTCACTGAGCATGAATGAGGTGGCTGTAAACAAAGAAATGTCAGGAATGCAAGCCAAACAACTGGCGTAGTGCTTCTCGTGCTCGAGGCACGTCGAAAGATAGCCTTGGACTTTAGTCCAAGGTTTCGTTATTTTTCAAGCGATTTTCGTAGCGATTCGAGTCCCTCGTCCATCGTGATGCGGACGCGGTAGCCGAGCCGTTCTTTGGCCGCTGAAATATCAAAGTAGTGGTCCTTGGCTAGTTGAGCGGCCACGAATCGTGTCATTGGCGGTTCTTGCTTTCGCCCTAGTATGCGGTACACGGACTCGAGTATTGCCCCGATGCGATACACTGTCTCGTAGCGAATCTTTCGTTTCGGTGGAGTGACTCCTGCCATTTCGCAGATCTCGCAGATCCAGTCCCAGCAATTCACCGGTTCGTCTTGCGCGATAAAGTAGGCTCGTCCTCCCCCTCGATTTGGATCACGATCGAGCGAATCGAGTGCATCCAAGTGAGCGGCGGCAGCGTTGATGACATGAACGGTATCGACTTGGTTGGTACCATCGCCCACGATTCTTAGTCGCCCTCGCCGTGCCCGATCTAAAATCCGAGGAATGATGTGCGGATCATCGTCCCCCCAAATCAAATGGGGACGCAGCGCGACGGTGTTCAGTTTCCCGGGCGAGTGAGCCGCCAACACCGCTTGCTCGGCCATCGCCTTGGTATGCGGGTAATGGCACAACCATGTGGTCGGATAGGGAGCCGATTCGTCGAGATTTTGCTGATGCTTTGAATCAAAGGTGACGCTCGGACTGCTGGTGTAAACCAGATGGCGAATTTGATTCGCCTGACAAGCCGCGATCACATGATCGGTCGCCAATTTGTTGATCGAATAAAAATGTTCCCAAGGTCCCCAAACCCCCGCGACGGCGGCGGTGTGAATCACGGCATCGACATCGCGGATTGATCGCAAACAAAAAGCGGCGTCGGTCAAATCTCCACAAACGTGCTGCATCCCCTCGTTAACCAATTCGGGATACGTGCCGCGTGAGATCCCCGTCACGGTGTCACCACGGCGAAGCAGTTGACGCACGATCTCGCGGCCAAGAAATCCGCCACAGCCAGTCACGAGAACATGCATGAAAAGTCAGATCAATCGAGGGAAAAACGGTGGGTAGCCATTGGTCGCGGGATGTCGGCGATATCCCGCGGTCGGCGAACATTCAAGTGGACGTTTTACACGCCGGATGACCGATGGCAATCGACGTCGGGGACGCCGCGTGTCGATCGGCAAATTAGTTGTAGCGAATCGATCGGCTTACGCCAGTGACGCTTGTGCGATAAAAATAGCGTTATTCTTCGAACCGCTCCCTCATTTTGCAGCGATCATGGCTGATACAACGTCCAACCTGTTCCCAAACGATAAAAAGCTCTATTTGCTCGACGGGATGGCGCTTACTTACCGAGCCCACTTTGCGCTGGTCCGCAGTCCTCGCTTTACCTCCGGTGGCATCTGCACCTCTGCGGTCTTTGGGGTGCTGAACACGGTATTGGATCTGATTCGCCGCGAAGAACCGACTCACATCGCAGTCGCCTTTGATACGCCCGAACCCACCGCGCGACACGAGGCGTTCCCCGAATACAAGGCCCAGCGTGATGAGATGCCCGAGGATATCGCAAAGCAGTTGCCGCTGATCGATCGGTTGTTTGAAGCGTTGAAAATCCACAGCATCCGGATGCCGGGATATGAAGCCGATGACGTGATCGGCACCATCGCGCATCAAGCCGAGGCCAAAGGCTATCGAACCTATATGGTCACGCCGGACAAGGATTACGATCAACTCGTCAGCGAAGACGTGTTTGTCTACAAACCGGGGCGAAAGGGAGGTGATGCCGAAATCTTTGGTGTCCCAGAGGTATTGCAGAAATGGGAAATCGAACGGGTCGACCAAGTCATCGATATCCTTGGTTTAATGGGCGACGCCAGTGACAATATTCCCGGCGTCCCGGGAATCGGGCCCAAGACGGCTCAGAAATTAATCGCCAAATACGGATCGATCGAAGAGCTGTACGCCAAGTCGTCCGAACTTAAAGGCAAACAAAAAGAGAACATCGAATCCAATAAAGACAAAGCGTTCCTTTCGAAGGATTTGGTCACGATCCAATTGGATGTACCCCATTCGGTCGACATCGACGATTTGTCATGGAGCAGCTACGACACCAATGCTCTGAAAGCCTTGTTGATCGAACTCGAGTTCGATGCGATTGGCAAACGCATCTTTGGTAAATCCTTCTCCGCTGCATCGGCTCGCGCCAATGTCGTCCGCGAAAAACGAGAATCGGAAATACAAGCGACCTTGTTCGACGAACCGGTTCAAGAAAAAACGATCCGCGATGTTCCGCACTCTTATCACACGATCCACACGGCAGCCGAACGCGCCAGTCTGATCGCAAAGTTGGCGTTGCAAGATTCGATCTGTTTTGACACCGAAACGACTTCGCTTGATCCTCGCAGTGCGTTTCCGCTTGGGATTGCGTTTTGTTTCGAGCCTCATTCGGCCTACTACGTCGTGTGTCCTCATAATCCCGAGCAAGCCCAGGCGGTGATCGATGAATTTCGTCCCATCTTCGAAGACGAGTCAATCGAAAAGATTGGTCACAATCTGAAGTATGACCTGTCATTGCTGCGTTGGCATGGATTCGAAGTCCGCGGCAAACTGGTCGATACGATGTTGGCGCATTCGATGAAGGAACCCGAGATGCGGCATGGCCTCGATTATCTGTCGGCACTCTACCTTGGCTACAAACCGATCCCCACCAGCGATTTGATTGGTCCCAAGGGGAAAGAACAAAAGAACATGCGCGACGTCGACGTTCAGAAAGTCGCCGAGTATGCCTGCGAAGACGCAGACGTCACCTTCCAGGTCGCCAAGATCTTGCGTGCCGATCTCGAGGCTGCGGGGGTGAGCCAGGTTTGTTACGAAGTCGAATTCCCGCTGGTCCGTGTCCTGGTGGACATGGAATACGAAGGGATCCGGTTAGACAGCGAGGCGTTGCATGAGTACTCACGCACGCTCAGCGGCGAAATCGAGGATCTGCAAAACCAAATCTTTGCGGCTGCCGGACACGAGTTCAATATCGATTCCCCCAAACAGCTTGGCGTCGTGCTTTACGAAGAACTCGAGATCGAAAAGAACCCCAAGAAAACCGCGACGGGACAATATTCGACTCGCGAAGCCGAGCTGGAACGTCTTTCGGGAAAACATCCGATCATTCGCGACGTGCTCGAGTATCGCGGTGCTCGAAAACTGAAATCAGTCTACGTCGATCAGCTTCCTGAGGCGGTGAATCCGAAGACTGGCCGCTTGCATACGCATTACAGTCAAACATGGACTGCGACCGGCCGGATTCAATCGAACGACCCCAACTTGCAAACCATCCCGGTACGAAAACAACGGGGACGCGAGATTCGAGCTGCGTTCGTACCGCGGGACGATAATCACGTGCTGTTGTCCGCCGACTACTCGCAGATCGAACTGCGGATCATGGCCGATCTCAGCGGTGACGAAGCGATGCGTGAAGCCTTTATCAGCGGTGAAGACATTCACACGGTTACCGCCAGTAAGGTCTACAAAGTCGATCCGTCCGAGGTCACGCGTGAGATGCGTGACAAGGCCAAGACCGTCAACTTTGGCATCATCTACGGCATTTCGGGGTTTGGGCTGCAGCAACGGCTGAACATTCCACGCGGCGAAGCCAACGAATTGATCGCGAACTACTTTGGAAAGTATCCAGGCGTCCAGGAATACATCGATAAAACGATTGCGTTTGCCAAAGAACACGGTTACGTCACGACACGTACCGGGCGGCGGCGCTACATCCGTGACATCAATTCCAAAAGTAAAACCGTTGTCAACGCTGCAGAGCGATTGGCGATGAACAGCCCCATTCAAGGCACGGCAGCCGACATGTTGAAATTGGCAATGATTCGGGTGCACGAAACGCTATGCGAAGGCGGTTTCAAAACCAAGATGCTTTTGACCGTGCACGACGAAATCGTCTTTGACATGCCTAAGTCAGAGAGTGAAGCGGTGATGCCGGTGATCGAGCAAGCGATGAAGACCGCGATGCCGATGAGTGTCCCGATCGTGGTCGAGATGGGGATCGGCGACAACTGGCTCGAGGCGCACTAAAAACGCTACCCATGCTGTAGAACTCGCTGACGGCTTGTTGATTTATTGAGCCGCTCGCGCGTCAGCGGCCGGGGCCCACGCGGTACCCGATGCCTTACGGCCCACGGCTCACTGTTGCGATTTGCATTCGGATGAAACCAACAAGCCGCCAACAAGGTTCGCCAAGCACTTATCCCAATTGGGTCTTCGCCACGAAGATCTGATTCGGTGTTCCGTCGACCGAATCATCACGCCGCAAATATGCCACCTGCGTTCCATCGGGTGAATAAACGACGGCTTCAGGCCGCAGCGCGTTTGTGGCATCTGCAGGCGGCGTTAGCGGCGTGGTGGTACCAGTAGCGATGTCCACTTCGCAGACGCAGCCGCCTGCAACGCACGCGATCGCATTGCCGTCGCAGCGAAACGAAAAAGCGGACTCGATTGAAAAATCGTTGTGCGTCAATTGGCGAATCGTCGATTCGGTGGGTGAAGCGAGCCACAGCTGCGTTCGTCCTGCATCGTCACGCATCAAAAACGCAATCTTGCTGCCATCGGGGCTGCTTCGCGGCCAATGACGAACCGGGCCAAGCCCTGGGAATTTTCGTTCGGTGGTAAATGTCAACCGTCGCTGTACGGTGCCTCGCGGCGGCGCAGGGCGTGTCAGTGGAGTGCCACAGAGCGGCGAGTCGCCGTCGACGGTGACGTCATCGGGAATGTCCACCACAAACAGTTCGGGGACGGTGTGGCCGCGGTCCGAGACAACGTCGCCGATAAATGCCAAGGCACGCATTTGGCGCGATCCATCGCGGCGAACGTAGCCGTTGTTGCCGATCCACGCGTCACTATAGGCTCGATTGATTTGGTCACTGCCTGGCAGCGGGGCATTGAACGTTTGGGTGACCAACACGCTGAACATCGATCCATCGTGATTCCGTGGATGCGTTGCGGGCACGCGGACTTGGCCGATCGGAACCGACACGCCAACGTTGCGTTGATTTGCATCCGCTTCGGCTGCGGTCGATGTCGCCAACACGTGGTCTTCGTAGGTAAAGCTGACCCAGCGGCCATCGCCACTAAAAACGTGCACATGGGTGCCGCCACGCAGAGCTCCGGGCGTGTACGGCGGAACCAAATCGCGTGCGTCCAAAGTGGCCACGAGATAATTTGTTCCCGCCGAGTCGTGTTTTCGTTCGACGATGACCCCGCGGCGATGCCATGCAGCATACATCCAATCCTCGCTAGGGTTTTCCGGGCCGTGAATGAACACGATTCGGTCATCAATCGGGCTGGCGGTGACCACACCAACATTAGCCGCATCTTTGGCTTCGTAAACCACCTCGACACGGCCCGATTCAACATGGACCCGTTCGATCCGGTTGCCATCGAACAACGAACCCGCGGCATCACTGCGAACGTCATAGTAAATCCAGCGACCATCGTAGGACCAAACATTGATGTTGGTGAGAAGGTGGTTGCTGGACCCGAACGTGATCTGCCGTTCGCTGAATCGTCGGCGATCCGCATGTGGAATTGTCGTCATCATCTGCCAAAGTCGTGAACCGGACGCGAGGCACACTCGAGCGTGCTTCGGCTGCGGTTCACTTTAGTGTTTCATTGGCAAAATGTCATCGGCATCAATCGACCACGGGCAGCGGGAGGTCTTCGACATATTGTCCGTGCAACATGTGAAGCTGCAGCGTGTGGTTGATCACGATGTCGTTACGCCGAGCGATGGTGCCGTCGGTTTCTTGCCAGGCCGATTCGATAAACGGATGCAGTGCGTCTTGGTCAAAAAATCCAACTTCACTGACACGATCGGCGGTCAGCCAATGATCGATCATTTCCTGGACCGCGTTCCGCTTGACCGGGTCGGTATGGGCTGGCGGCGCCATGAAGGCGAACTTTTTGCGTTCGTACAATTCTCGCGGCAGCACGTTCACCATCGCCTCACGCAGCACCCATTTCTCAACCCCATCACGGATTCGCACCTCTGGCGGAATCGTTGTTGCGTATTCGGCGAGATGGTGATCCAAGAACGCGGGTCGTGCTTCCATGCTGTTGGCCATGTCCATGCGGTCGCCACCCCATGTCAAGATCTGCCCCTCCAACATCGTCTTGCTCCACGTGTACTGCGAGATATCCAGTCGGTGTCGCCCGCGAACTTGATCGGGATCAATTGCGGCTGCGACGGCTGCGACCGGATCGTACTCGCGCAACAGGTCTTGCATGTCAGGGGACAGCAGCGGACGAACTCGTTCGAGCACAAGCATCCAAGGCTGCATGAACGACGGGGTGAACCCGCACAGATCTTCCCATGCCGGATGCGTCATGTCCTCTTCGGACAAAATTGCTCCGGCGAACAAACCGCCTTCGTCTTCGCGTCCAAGCCAATCGCGTTTAAAAAATGGATAGCCGCCAAACAGCTCGTCTGATCCTTCGCCAGTCACCACGGCTTTGTAGTTACACGCCCGCACGCGGCGGCTCATGTGCCATTTCGCGACGGCCAACGTGTTGTAGAAAGTCCGTTCGGCATGCCACGTGGCTCGTTCAAAGGCGGGGCCGTAGAGTTCTTTTTCGGTCAACCGCAGCAGCTCTTGCTCGGCACCGGTGCGATCGGCCATCAATTTGGCGATGTTGGATTCGTCGTACTCGTCACTGTCAAACGCGATCGTGAACGCTTTGACGGGCGACTGCTGGAGCGTCGTTGCCAACCCCAGGATCGAACAGCTGTCGATGCCCCCGGAAAGGTAGCAACCGACCGGCACGTCAGCCTCGAGCCGAGTTGCGACGGCGTCGATCAAGCGATCCTGAACGCCTTGCACGTATTCGGCAGGATCGGGATTGGGGTCATGCGAAGTGGGAAAGACAAAATCCCACCAACGCTCGGTTTTGGTTTCCAAGCGACCGTTACGCATCTCGGCAATCAGCATGTGTCCGGGCTGCAGCGCATGAACGCCTTCAAACGCCGTGCTGCCGGGAACCATCACTTGCATCATTTGGTGCAGTGCCGCTTTGGGGCACAACTTGGGCGTGACGTCGGGGTGTTTTAGGATCGACTTGACCTCCGATCCCCAAACCACGCCATTATCGTTGACAGAGTAATACAGCGGTTTGATGCCGAATCGGTCACGAATCAGGATCAACCGTTTCTTGCGATCGTCGTACAGCACGATGGCAAATTCGCCTCGCAATTGATCCACAAACGACAATCCGTCTCGCAAATAAAGCGGCAACGCGATCGCGCTGTCGCTCTTGCCGCTGCAATCGTATTGCTGGCAAGCTAATTGGGTTCGCACGCGTTTGTAGCCGTACAGTTCGCCGTTGACCGTGATGGCGTAGTCGCCTTCGGCTGATTCGATTGGTTGATGACCGTGACTCAACCCCACAATCGACAACCGAGTGTGCCCGAGTGCTACCCCGCTATCCAAGTAAAACTTACTGCCGCGTTCGTCGGGACCGCGATGGTCCAACACGTCTAGCATGCGATCGAGGGTAAATCGTAGCTCGCGTTCATTGGTTCGTGATGGGTTCCAAAACCCGGTTATGCCACACATAGAAATTCCTGTTCGCTGTTTTTATTTTGGGGGATGTATTGGTTTGGTGGAAATGCAGTCGGCGCAGGGACGCGCTACGGGCCCGACTTGCCGTGCCGCCTTTCCGCCGAAGCGATTTGACAATCGCGCTGAGATTAGATTCCGCTGATTCGATCCAAGCGATCCAGCACTGCCGTTAGCAGGGCTTGTCGCACGAACACGGCGCCCGCTGCTTGGGCAAAATAAAGATTGTGCTCGGTTTCGTCCAAGTCTTCGGATAACTCGTCGTTGCGGGCGAGCGGATGCATGATGACTGAACCGGGTTTTAAATTGCTGCTTCGGTCGAGTTTATAGCGGCCGTCAAGGTTTCGATAACTGTCGCCTAAAAATGCGATCGAATTGACGTACACGACATCCAAATGCGGCAGCACTTCTTGCACGTCGTTGGTGATGTCGATTGGGATCGGCGACTCTTCGATCGGTTCGGTCAAATCCAAACCGACGGGATCCGCCATTTCCGAAATCAACGTAATTCGTTTGACCGAATTGGCGAACATGAGTGACAGTCGCAGAAAGCTTTTTACCGCTCGCATGGAACCAGGCGTGCCAATGATGCCCAAGTGGACGCGGCGGTCTTCGGGACAATCGTCCTTGCACAGCTCGGGTCTCCATTTTAGCAACGAGTACCAATCGATCAGCGCTTGCGTCGGATGGTGGCCAGAGCCATTGCCTGCATTGATCAGCGGTCGCTGCAAGTTGCGACGAATCTCGTCCATGCTGTTGGTCTCGGGATGTCGCATGATGACCACGTCGCCATAGGTATTGAACATCTCGCCGATATCGGCAAGCGATTCACCCTTGGCCACGCCCGTGACTTGGCCATCGGGTACCGACAACACTTTGCCGTCG
The DNA here is from genome assembly GCF_039545035.1 of Novipirellula caenicola. Taxonomy (NCBI): domain Bacteria; kingdom Pseudomonadati; phylum Planctomycetota; class Planctomycetia; order Pirellulales; family Pirellulaceae; genus Novipirellula; species Novipirellula caenicola. Next base: position 35,379 of record NZ_BAABRO010000032.1, on the reverse strand, counting down.
AGTCGCTGCACCGCGCTTTCGAACGACAAACGGGTGCGTGTGCTGGCTTCGAAAAAGGCGGTGATGGCAATTTTGCCATCGAGCGGTTTGTCGATTTCAACGTTTCGCATTTCCAGCACCGCGGCCAGTTGAGCGATCGCGATGACGGTACGGCGATCGAATTGCCGTGGGTTCAAAATCGATTGTCCCGCGAGTGCCTTGAGTGCTTCGCGGTCAATCTTGCCGTCGCTCGTTTGAAGCAGGTCGCCGGGACACAATTGCATTCCTTTGGAGTTCATCGCCACATCCGTTGTCATGCGAAGAGATTGAGAGTTTGTGTTTGTATCGGTGCTCACGTTCTTCACCATATTTTCTTACCACGAGAATCGAAGAACAAAAACGCGACAAGCATGATCGCCCCAATGCTGCAAAGCACCAACGCGCCCACGACGAGCCATTGTAGAAAAGAGACGGAAAACATCATCAGGAATTCGCTCCCACCGGTTGGCGTGTCTCTGCCGCGTCAACGACACCTTGGTCGTCATCGAGAGTCGAAAGTCGTTCAAACTGAAAATTGTCGGGCGCGAACAGGGTGACCAAACCAAAGACGAGTCCGGATACCGCTGCACCGACCAACGATCCAACAAACCATCCGATCCATTGATACGCAGCCAAGCCGACGATACTGCCCGAGACCATGGCGCTGCAAGCGGCTGCGGCACTGGGGCGTCGAAAATACAGACCGCCAACGATCGGCCAAATGCAACTGCCCACCATCGGTCCGGCAAAGAACAAAACCGTCGCCAGCGTCCCCATGTTCGGCCACGCAAAGGACCACGACAACACGCCAAGCAGCACAATGCTGATCGCCGAATAACGCCGCTTGGCGGTGTCCGACAACGGGTGAGGCGACCAACGCTCGACAACGTCATTGACGATCAAGTCCGAAGTGGCTGCTAACAAACTGTCGATACTTGATGCCAACGAACAGAAAACGATAACAAAGACCAACAAGGCACCGCCCCACCCCAATAGCGTCGCGGCCACCAATGGGCCGACCGTATCAGGCTGGCTGACGCCGATGCCAAGGGTGGGAGCCGCCAAGCCGAGGAAACCAGCAAGGATCGGGACGGGCAACCACAATAGCCCACCGAGTGCGTACGCCTTGGGGCCAACGCCTTCTCGCATCGCAAACGCGCGGCTCCACCACACATTGCTGTGAAAGATTTCGCCAAAACTAAACAACATATTGTTGAAAAGCGACATCAAAGCGGCTGGAAATAAGACCCACAACAACATCGGTCGGTCCAGTGTTAATTTTTCGTGCACATCCGCAATGTCGATTTTGACAAGGACTGCGATGGCGACCACCACCAGTCCGACCAAAATGATCAAACTTTGAATAAAATCGGTGCCAATCACCGCATACATCCCGCCAAACAGCGTGTACAAAACACATACCAACAGGACCACGGTCATGCCGACTTCGTAGGGGATTCCGGACAATACATTCAGCAGTTTGCCGCCGGCCATCGACATTGATATCAGCCAGGTCAACGCATAGAACATCGAAATGATCAGAAACGGGACGGTTCCCCAGGTGCCGTAGCGACGGCGGACAAATTCAACCGCCGTATACCCATGAGGCATCAATTTTCGAATGCGACCGCTCATCGGGGCAAACGCAAACAAGCCGAAGCTCGCCGTCGCGTAGGCAACCGCACCCCATACCCCCAATTGCAGTGCAAATTGCGGCGCCAACATCGTGGTGTTCGACGTGATCCACGTTGCCACCGCCGTTGCTGTCGCTAGCGCTAATCCGACGTTTCGGCCGGCGACTGCAAACCCGTCGTAAGATTTGGCGCATCGTCCCCACCACAGACCAAGCGAAATCCACAAGACGCTGAACAACGCCAACATCACATAGCCCGCTGTCGAACTCAAAATCGGAGTCGCAGCCACAATCATGAAGGGTCCTCACTTGGTTTTTGCCCCGCCGGTTCAGCCCGCCACGAGCCCCAGGTGATCAAAAACAGCAGTACAAGAAACACGGCCAGTCCGACAAAAAACAGCCCCGCTGCATACGCCATTGGCCAATGTTGTACCACCACCACCGCGGGAACCTGAGTCGCTGCGATCACATCGCCGTCGGCATTCCTGGCCTGGGCATGAAACGGATAGGTGCCATCGGAAAGTCCTGAGACAAAGGCAACGGGAAAGGCACCTCGGTATTGGATTCGCTGAGAATCGTCTAGCAAAACGTATTCGCTCGCCTCCGGCACCTCGTTCCAGTTCAACGAGACATAGCCTTCGTGATTGACAGGAAATTCCGTTTTCTCGAACGCGAGCGTTTGCTGTGCCGCGTCGCTACCGCGATCTTGAGCGGGCATCGCAGGGGCCGAATCAATCGACGGACCTTGACCGAAAACAGGTGAAACCTGAACAAGAGAGAGCCAAAGAAAAAACAACGTCATCGACGCTGCCAAGCTCCTGTGAAACGTTATGCCATGACGGCAAAAATACACCGCATCTCCTGTGAAAATAACTCGCGATTTTTATTACGAACCGTTCGTAGTGTTCAAAGTCAAACAAACCGCCAAAGTATTTTCGTTAACTTCAATTCGCGTGATTCTCTTGTGGGGTGAACACCAAGAATCTCAACGTGAGGTCGTCCAAACGAAGTTCGAATTTTCAGTTTTCGCGGTGAGTTACCGCCCGTGAAAAGCCTGTCATGTTTCGATTGAAGCGACAAGGATACCAAATTTTGTGATGATCCAAAACCCACCCCACTCACCCCCCGAGGATGGAGGCTGCTGGATTCGACAGCCGTTTGGGGCGGACGCCGTAAACGGCTTGTTGATTTAGTGAGCCACTCGCGCGTCAGCGGCCGGGGCCCACGCGCTACCCGGTGCCTCACGGCTCACCGATGCGATTTGCATTTGGATTAAATCAACCAGCCGTAACGTTTTTTTCGATAAGGTTTTCTTGATCTGGCGTCGCGGAGGTCGTCAGGGTGATGTTGCAGTAAGATCAGCAGTCGGGGCCTGTCACGGTATCACGCGACGAATTCAGCAGCGAGCCAAATCGGTCTTTTGCTTGCTTTGCCGCGTGGTTCGGACGCGGAGTGCACCTGCAATTTTGGCGCAAAATGTTATACTCAGTCGAATTCACATTAACTGCTACGCGCTTCCGAGACACCTCTCTGTAGGGTGCAACTTCAATGACAAAACGAATCCTATTTGTATGTATGGGAAATATCTGCCGTTCGCCTGCTGGTGAGGCAGTAATGAAGCGATTCGCCCAAGAATATGGTGTCGATTTGGAAGTCGATTCGGCGGCGACGCAGGCGTTTCACGTTGGGGAACTCGCCGATCCGAGAATGCGTTCGGCCGCCGAAGCACGCGGTTACGAATTGACCAGCCGTGCTCGAGTGGTCACGGCGGCCGATCTAGACCCCAAACGATTTGATTTGGTCCTGGCCATGGACGCCGAGATTCACGCCTTTTTGCACGACCTGCGAAAAGGGTCGAAGTCACACATCCGCATGTTTGGCGACTATCTCGATGACGAGTGGCCCAACGATGTTCCCGACCCGTATTACGGTGAAGAGGAAGGCTTCGGCGAAGTGCTCGATATGCTCGAGGAAGGCTGCCCGTTGATCATGCAAACGCTGGCGGGCGAGGATATCTTCGAAGGCGAATTCGACGACATTTGATCGAGCCGGAATTCCATATGCTGCGTCTTCGCTAGCATCGGTCTTCGGCTGTGGGGGCTCTCGCGATCACCCTCGTTTGCACAAGTGCCGTCGGTTCAGTGGGCGTCCTCGGTTGAAGATGCATCGCCAACGCGGCATGGCTTCGCGTCATCTCTTCGCGTGGACCACGCGTGGTGATTATCATGAGTTCGCCATCGTTCAAAGATGCTCCTCCCCTCTCTCTCTTCCGTCTAACAAAAATCCAATTTGATGCGAATCCTGTTTCTCGGTGACGTTGTCGGCAAACCTGGCTACACCGCCGTGCTGCAACACGCCGAACCGCTGCGTAAAGAGTTGCGATTGGATGCATTGGTCGTCAACGCAGAAAACGCAGCCGATGGATCAGGGTTGACCTCGCGTCAATATCGTCGTTTGGTGGATGCTGGCGTCGATGCGATGACGCTAGGTGACCATATCTATCGTGAGAAAGAGATCACGAAAACGCTTCAAACAAGCAAGCGGATTGTCAAACCCGCCAACTTTCCTCCCGATGCCCCCGGCAAGTGCTGGACGATCGTGAAAACCAGCGGCGGGGGCTCGCTTGCGATCGTGTCGCTGTTGGGGCGAGTCTTCATGCGTCCGGTCGATTGCCCCTTCATCGCGATCGATCGGGTGTTGGAAGAAATTGGCGACGCGACAAAACAGATTCTTGTGGATGTTCATGCCGAAGCGACCAGCGACAAACAGGCGATTGGTCGTTATTTGGATGGACGTGTCACGGCGGTGCTTGGCACGCATACTCATGTGCCCACTGCCGATGGTTGTATCTTTCCCGGTGGCACCGCGTTCCAGTGTGATGTGGGCATGTGCGGCCCGTATGCAAGTATCATCGGGCGTGACATTAAACGCGTGACCCAGACAACGCGTACGTTTGAACCGTGCCATTTTCACGTCGCAACCGACGACGTGCGGCTTTGTGGGGCGATTGTCCAATCGGATGTGAATGGCCGAGCGACATCGATCGAGCGGTTTGAACGACGCATTGATAAATGAACGCGATCAGCCGACACGATCAGCCGACGTGAACGCCAACGCGAAAAGATGCGTGAAAAGTAGGCCTGCGGGACCCTGAAACAACCCCATTGCGGCGCCGGTTGTGTCAGAATAAGCGTTTTCACCCCAGCTTACTTGATTGACAACCGATTGGATTCCGCAGGTGCACCATGATGAAACGACGACAATTTATTCAGAACACTTTGGCTGCAGGGACCAGTGCCGCGATCGCGTGTCAATCATTCGCCAATCCGGTTGCGGCGCGAGAGCCGATTGACCGCTCTGGGCCTCCGCGTTTCCAACTAGGGTTAGCCGCCTACTCATTCCGCAGCTATTTTTCGTTCATGAAGGAACGGCCACAAAAACCGGCCGACGATGGTCCTGCGATCGACATGGCCGGGTTCATCGACTACTGCACGATGCACGGTTTTGATGCTGCCGAATTGACGAGTTACTTCTTTGACCCGCTGCCGACCGACGACTACTTTCTCGAACTAAAACGCAAGGCGTTCCAGCAAGGCGTGGCCATCGCAGGCACGGCGATTGGCAACGACTTTACCGTCGGCAAAGGCCCCAAGCTGAGACAACAGATTCAAGACGCCATTAAATGGATCGACAACGCCGCGATTCTCGGTGCACCGCATGTCCGCTTTTTTGCCGGCACGAAAAAACAAATCGACGAACAGCCCGAGCGAATGCCCGAAGCGATCGCGGCGCTCGAAGAGTGTGCCGAGCATGCCGCGGCGAAAGGAATTTTCCTAGGCGTCGAGAATCACGGTCAACTGACGGCCCAGCAATGTTTACGCATCATGCAGCAGGTTCAGAGCCCCTGGGTGGGCATGAATCTTGATACCGGGAATTTTATCTCCGATGACCCGTACGCGGACCTAGTGCAATGCGTCCCTTATGCCGTGAACGTTCAAGTCAAAACGACGATGAAATCGCCGTCGGGAAAAAAGACTCCCGCGGACTTGGACCGCATCGGCAAAATTTTGCGAGATGCCGGCTATCAAGGATTCGTGGTTTTGGAATACGAGGAAGAATCGCCATACACGCACGTTCCCAAGGTGGCCGATTCGCTACGAAAGGCACTCGGGATCTAGGCTGCGTGGAAAGAGTTTGGACGGCTCGTGAAGCTAGTCGGATTGCGTCGCTAGATCGCTTGCAGCAGACGTACCCATCGCAGCAGCGTTTCTTTGTCCACGTCGCCCGCTTGGACGACGGGGTATCCCGATTTCTTCAGCGTCGGTGCCCAGGTGGGTGGTTCCGCGTTTCGTTCGATTGGCAGCAGAACTTGCAGTGACGCTTCCGCATCATTTTCTCGCAGCCGAACCGCCGGCGGGCGTGTTTTTGCCGACACCGCAACGCCGTAGAACGTACGGCTCGCGGACATTGCGACCGCCAACGCCATCGAATCGGCCGCTTCGGCTTTTGCCCCGCTGATCGCGCCGGGGGCAGCGACGGCGACGGCCATAGGTTCGATGGCCGATGTCTTTTGAATCGACGCGACGAATCGGCTGATGACCTCAATCTCTTTGGGTTGCCATCGTTGGTTGTCTTCTGCGGCCACAGCACACACGACCACTCCCGTTTTTTCGGCGACGTCGCGCCATGACGCAAGCAATTCTTTCGGAGCGGCTTCGCCAGGATTCATCAGCAACACCATCAATCCCAATTGCTTCACAGGTGCATCGTTTTGCGGCGCCAAGACCGCGGCAACATTGGCCGCGTCGGGTAGCTTCAGTTCTTTGATCGACCATTTGGCTTTGATCTCGCCCCAAGCTTTAGGGATCGCCGTCATCACGCCGCTGTCGATCGAATCGGGGGTCAGCGTGATCGTTTGGTTCTCTTCCGAACGCTTGACGGTCAGTTCGATCGCTTTGCCTGGCTCGGCAGCGATCATTTGACGGCGAAGCGACTCCACGCCATCCACTTCGGCGACGCCGATCTTTTGGATGATATCGCCGGGTTCAAGTTTCCCGTCGGCCGCGGTGCCAGTGATCACCTCGCTGATGACGACTTGTTTGGCGGGATCCTCGTCGGTGGAATCCTCGTCCTCTGAATCATCGTCTTGCGTTTTCGCGGGGGCCTGGTCCACCGCAATCACCCCTAAACGCTGCGGTTGCAGCGGTGGGATCGAATCGGTCAGCGTGACGTCAAAGGTGAGCGGTTTTCCATCACGTTCGACTTCGATCGAGATGGTGTCACCGGCATCGAATTTCCCCAGCAACAGTCGCACATCTTGATGTCGTTGGACTTTCTTGGCATTGAATGCACGCACCTTGTCGCCCGCCTTCAATCCCGCAGCTTCGGCGGGCGATCGGACTCGAATGGCAGCAAGTTCCGTCTGGTTTTCATACGGGTCTTTGCTTTTCGCGACGATCCCAATCAGTCCCTTTTTGATGTTGTCGCCAGCTCGCATGCGAGCCAGGTTCTTTTTGACGACGTCAAGCGGGATGGCAAACGCAATCCCCGAGTCATACCAATCGGTGTCCGCTTCGGCGCCACCCTCGGCAACTGCCGGAATCAAGATCCCCAAAGCGTTGCCGTACAAATCCACCAGCAACCCGCCATAAAACGAGGCGGTGACCCGTGCATCGGCTTGGATCGCGATTCCGTCTAGCCGTTCCTGGCCGCTCAGCACGCCGCGGCTGACCAGCGGTGAAGCATCGATCCCATAGCGTCCGACTGCGACCGTGGTTTGGCCGATGCGAGCATCGATTTGATCAGGCAGCGGGATCGGGGTCAGTTCAGTGTCCGTCTTGATCTTTAGCAGCACCAAGTCACGGTGTTCATCTTTCGAGACGACCTCGGCGGCATGTCGCGACCCGTCCGGCAACACGACCAGGATCGTGGCCGAGGGACGACGCACCACGATGCTCGAGGCAAGCACATAACCATCCTTGTCGACGATCACACCACTGGTCGGTGCGTCTTGTTCGACTTCGCCTTCGGCACCCCCGGTCCCGCCGACGACTTCAACGACCACGACCGATGACAGCACATGGTTCGCGGTCGCCCGCACCGCTTCGGCCATCGCTTGACGATAGGAAACGTCGTCCGCGGCAAGTCCGTGTGATGGTGCCACGGCGATCGAGATGCCAACGAAGGCGACGCTCGCAAGGAACATCAAATAGGTCGGTGTCTGCCACTGTCTTGGCCGCGATCGCAGCGCGGTCGCCCGTGTGCTGCAAGAGGCCCGTGAGCTGCAAGAGGCCCACGGGCTGCAGGCGGAACGGTGCAGGCCGGCCGGTTTCGTATCGAGTTCCTTGACGCAGCGGCGCAAGCCATTGGGTTTCGCACTGAAAATCATCGTGATTACTTGGCTCGGAGTGTGATGGGGATGATTTCGGAATTCCGCTGGATCGTCAATTCCACCGGGTCACGACGATCGATGGTGCGAAGCAGGTTGCGGAGCGATCGCTGCCCCTCGACTCGCCGTCCGTTGATCAGCAGGATCAAATCGTCGGTTCGCACCTGAGCACGCGAAGCCCAGCTGTCTGCCACAACATGATCGACATACGCCGGGGTGGACTCCAGCACATCGGGGACCATCACCAAACCGAGCGTCGCGAGTGAATGCGATTGATCACGAGGCAACTTGGGTTCGCTGTCGTCCATCGGTTGAACCACACGTCCGGCAATGATGTCGCCGATCGTTTTGCGAAACGCGGCGGCAGGCAAAGCATAATTGAGCCACACCCCCGTCGATGCATCTCGCAGTTCTTTGCCCAACATGCCGACCAATTCGCCATTGGCGTTGACGACGGCGCCTCCGGCGGCGCCTGGATTGTTGGCAACCAAATCCAATATCAGGACTTGGCCACGATAGGCGGTCTTGAACGTTCCACGCCGAGCATCAAGCGTGGTGACCGCGGCAACGCTTCCCTGCATCACGCTGGCGGGTTCGCGGCCGGTTGCGATTCCAAACAAGTTGCTAACCGCGATCACAGGATCACCCCACTGAGCGTTGGTATCGCCACTGACTTCGAAAAACGGCAGATCCGACGCATCGATCTTCAGCACTGCCAGTTCGAGTGATGGTTCGAACCCAACAATCTCGGCATCGAAGCGGCGTCCGTCGTCAAGAATCACCGTTGGCTCAACGTCCAACACGTAACTCCAAGCCGTGGCAATGTGTCCCGCCGGGGAAACCAAGAAGCCGCTTTGATAGGCTTCGAGTCCCGACAAGCCACCGGCGCCGTAGATCTTAACGACACGCTGCTGCGCATGTGCGGCGGCCTGTTCAAGTGATGGCTCCGCGAGTGCCGACGCCATCGGTAACCAGACCAGCATGAGGATCGCGATCACGCGACCGGATGGGAAATCAATCAACCTTGTTGCTCCGCTTGATCTTGTGGGGCGGGTTTGCCTGCGTCCTTGTTGTCTTCGTTTTTATCGTCAGCCGCGTTGTTGTCGAGAATGTCCCATGAATCGATCGTCATCTCGAATATCGAATCGACGCCATAGCGGACCTCGAGAGAAACCGGTTTCGCGTCCGCTTTATCCGAGTCGCGATGAATCCACAGTTCAGCGGGATCCTCGTCGCGATCGGCAAACACCTCGATGCATTCGACTTGATTGTGGTCGGGATGCGACAGCCAGCGAATTTCAAACTCGCCGTCGCTGCCGACCACGCAGTCGCGAAGCGGTCGCTCGCCCGCCAAGGGCATGGTGCCCCAGTAGATGGTCTCGCCAAACTTTTTGGGGCCTTTGTCAAGCATCCGTCGCCATGCGTCCAGCGCCGGAATCGCCCCCGCAAAGGAGCGTGCTTCGACGCTTTCGTACAGATCCGATTTTGTCTCCGGTTCAATCGGCGTCTCGCCAACGACCATCGACAAACGATCGTCCGAGACATAGATGAACACTTTCTCGCCCTTGGACGTTTTGCCCTGGATCGACCATGTACGGGTTTGCCCCGCATCTCCGCTGGGGAATTGGTTTCTTAGCGAGTCGATGAATTCCTTTTGCTTTTGTTGGTTGGCGAAATAGTTGGCAAAGCCGCGGCGTTCTTCGTAAACCGCCAAGACCGCGGCGGGGACGTCTCCCTCGGCATCCGGCACGGCGTCCGACTCGCTGTCTTCTTCCTGCTCGTCTTTGTCTTCGTCTTGGTTCTTTTTCGGGGTCTCGCGAGGTGGCGGCGGTGGCATCGCTCCGGCCATCTTTTCGAGCAATTCGTCTTGCCCATGGACGCTCATCAGCCGCACCAAGGTTTCGACCGTGTTGCCTTCGTAGCGATAGACCACCTTCACTCGCCATCCGCTTGGCAGCGTTGCGATCACATTTTGCACATCGTTTGCGGTATGAACTACACGCCCATCGATTTCGATGATCTCAGCCGAATAACGCAAGCCTCTGCGGTACGCGTCGCTCGATTCCAAAATGTTGGACACTCGCACGCTTCCGTCTGGATCGGTCGCCACGGTCGCCCCCAAAGTCGCGTGATCGACAATGCGACCGCTGTGCAGGTAGCCGAGAAAGTTTTTGGCTTGGTTGATGCTGATCGCGTAACCGACGCCGACGTTGACTCGCCCTCGTTTTTCGAACGAAGCACGCCCCACGATGCCCAACAGCTCTCCGTCGGCGTTGTACAGCGGACCGCCGGAGTTGCCGGGGTTGATCGAGGCATCGGTTTGTAAACAGTCGGCGTATTCGAGCAGCGTACCAGAGGGATATTGATACCGGTTCACGCCGCTGAGGATGCCCCAGGTCACGGTAGGCTGAAGATTCGAGGCCAATAGAAATGGATTGCCGATCACCATGCACCAATCACCGGCGTTGGCTTTTTGGCTGTCGGCGAGCGTCGCATAGGGAAAATCGTCGCGGCCGAGCAAGCGGATCAGTGCAAGGTCGCCGACCGGATCGATCCCGACGATCACCGCATCGTAGATGTTGCCGTCGCTGAGCCCGCATCGCATGTAGTTCCCGGCGGGGCTGGAAACGTGAAAATTGGTCAACGCGTAACCGTCAGGTGAAATCAACACACCGCTGCCTCCGCCGCCTCCGCCCGGGACAAACACACAAACGGTCGATGGCATCGCCCGCTCGATGGCCTCGATCCGATCTTGTTCGGCTTCGGCCAACAGTGGTGAAAGCTTCAGCGGACCTTCGGCGGCCCACGTCGATCCCGACGCCGCCATCGCCATGAAGATGATCGTCATGGCTGCGATCATCATCGCAACGGTGTCGATTCGATGTTGCTGCGGAATCGCTGAGTGTTTTGTCATCCTAGCCTTGCTCACGATCGAATCCTCTCCCATTTCCACGATTTGTATCTCTGACGCGTCCGCCGCTTCGAGCACCTGCTCGCGTTCATGTCTATCGTAATAACCGGGGACGCAAAATCCGAATCGTGTTTCCTAAATCCCCTTGGGAACCTGGATCCACTTCGATTTTTAAACGTTGTCCGTCGGCGACCGACAACTCGAAACCGAGTGGTTGATCGTCATTGATCGATTCTTCCCACACCATTTTTTCGTCGACAAAAACGCGTACCGTGGTCTCGGTTGCATTTCGCACCGACTTGTCACGTCGCACCCCGGCGGCAAACGTTTGAAAGCCTTCGTCGATGCGGTATTCGACCGCCGAGCGACCATACAGAACCAAGTCTTGTCCATCGACCGGTTTGGGACCAAACCAAGCATTCAGCATGTTACGATCAAGTTTGGTTTGCACGTATTCGGTGTGCGAGGAAGCAGCCGGTTTGACCGTGGCTAGCAACGAGAGTCCGCCAGTCCAGCGGATCGATTCGATTTGAGCCAGCGGCAGCGTGTGAATGATTCCGCCTGGCAATCTCAGACGCAGCGGGGCGTCCGCCTCGCTGGGCAGCATCTCGGCGACCGACCAACGCGATCCGTACACATCGACGACTTGTATGTCGCCTGGATTGGACGACACCTTGGTCCCGCCAAAGATAACGCCTTCCAGTTTTGCGATCGGGGCTTGGATCTCGTCGCCATCGAGTTCGAGTCCAACGGTATCGGCCGAGATTGACGTGATCACGCCTTCGATGAAATCGAGCGTATCGCCTTCACGGCGGATGGCGATCGTATCGCCCCGACGCTCGTCTTCGAGCTTCGCTAACCAGGCGGGGTTCACCGCCGCCGTGGCCGCGCGAAATCGGATGGCACGAACTTGTTTAACGGGAACATCGAGTCGATTTTGACGTCGCGGTTCGATCGAGAGCGTTTCGTCGGTCAAAGACAAGTCTTGAGCCGCCACTTCCGATCCCGCAGCCAAGATCACCCGCATCGTTGGCCCCGTCTCCTCCGGTTTCTGTGCCGGTGCCAGCGATGACAGTGCGTCAAACCCATACGTCTGTGTCTGCCCGTCCACTTCGATTTTCAGCTCGGCGGTGCCGATGCCTTGGAAGTCGCCTTGGACCGATTGGCCTTCGATCGTCGAAACGCGAACCGGAATCACGCTCAACAGTAATAACAACAGTGTCTGTGTCAGCATCAATGCGACTCGTAGTGAGAATGGAACGTGCCCCGGACCGCCCTATTCTAGCGCAAGACATGCGGATTGTCTGCCACGATCGGACATTGCCATGGTTTTATCGCTCGCGGCCGATCCCCGGTTGGGGGTTAAGTCGCAATAGGTGGGTTGCGGCGGTTTGGCCCCCTTGAACGCTCGATTAGTGGAAGGTCCGCCGCATGCATCGCAGCCTTCCTCGACGTGGCAATTGCCAATCGCCAGTCCGTTTCGCTAATCTGGCATCATGAACAAGCAACGCTACGCAATCATTGGTGCCGGTGCCCTCGGCGGACTGTATGGAGCCATGTTGGCACGGCAAGGGTTTGAAGTCCACTTTTTGCTGCACAGTGACTATGAACATGTCCGCGAGCATGGGTTGAAAGTCGACAGCATTTGGGGGGACATGCACCTCCGCGATCTTCACGTGCACGCCACTGCTGAAACGATGCCGCCGTGCGATGTCACTGTTATTGGGTTGAAAACAACGCAAAACCACCTGCTTGCGGAACTGTTGCCCGCCCCCACTGCTGATGGCGGCGTCGTATTGGTGCTGCAGAATGGATTAAACGTCGAAGCCGACTCGGCAGCCATTGTGGGGGACAAGCGTGTCTTCGGCGGCTGCTGTTTTCTGTGCAGTAACAAGGTCGGGCCAGGCCATATTCGGCACATCGACTTTGGCAAGATTGTGTTTGGCCAATACCGGCCCGCTTCGTCCGCGGGTTCGACTGCGACGCAAAACGACGCACGGATGGTTTCGATCGGCAATCAGATTTGCGAAGACCTGAATTCGGCTGGGGTGCCAACGGAGTTCTCGGACAATCTCGCCTTGGTGCGTTGGCGAAAACTGATGTGGAATATTCCCTTCAACAGTTTATCGGTGATCCTAAACGCGTCGACCAAACAGATCATGGACGACCCCGATGCCTCGGCATTGGCCGAAGCGGTGGTCCGCGAGGTGCATGCCGGAGCGGCAGCGTGTGGCGTGACGATCCCTGTCGAGATGATCGAAAAAACGCTCGAAAACACGCGAAAGATGGTGCCGTACGACAGCAGCATGCGGCTCGATTTTCTTAACAAGCGAGCGATGGAAGCCGAAGCGATCTTGGGCAATCCGCTGCGTGCGGCGAAAGAATCAGGCTACGAAATGAGCCGCGTCGAAACGCTGTACCAGCAGCTGCGGTACATCGATCACACCAATTCTTGATCGATCTCGTCATCAAGCGTCACACCCAGCCCCTGCAACACTGCGGTCAGTTTGGCGTCCAGGGCGTCGAGTTCCATCAGCACTTCGTCCTGGCGACGCTCGAGCTCGTTCAGCAATTGGCCGGGTTCCATCGTATCGACGCTGGAGGTAGGTGTCGGTGACATGGCGAAAGCACACTGGTGATGTAGGGTGAATGCAAAGCAAAGTGCACATGCAAACGCAGCGTCATCTGCACGCGGTTGGGCGTGATGAAGACGAGATTGCGTTTGCTGTGACTGTGCGAAGCATCGGCCAGGTGCTGCCGTGTTCACGAACCGCGTGCCGATTAGTCCCGTCGGTAAAGCGTGGCAAGATTTGTCGTTTATTCCGCTGAAAACGATCAGCGAACCGGTGCCGTTGCGGCTATTCGGTTCAGGCAAGCTGTAGCGAATATAAGGCCCTCGTCCGTGCAGGGTCCGGTCCTGATCGACGGGCCGCGACGCTCGGCGGCTGTTTTCGCTGGCGATCGGTGCGGATGGGGGGACGCACGCACGTTTTGAAGTTGCGCGTTTTTCACAACCCGAAGCGTAAGCGAGAGAATCTCGATATCTTCTCGGTCCCTCGCTGACGCGTCGGGTTTGGATTTGCCGGGAAAAACGACAGTAGCGCAACTTCAAAACACGCACGATGCGGTTATCGCCCGGGAATCGCAGCCTGCAGGCAGATTCCTGTCCAAAAATTCGCTCGGAACGGGTGATTCACCGATTCAAAGCCGGGTGGTTTGCCGATAGACTAAGACTTCGAGCAACGTCTTAGAGGGGCGGTCGCCAAACGTGCACGAAATTGCCGCAGCGAACCCGCTAAGAAACCTGCTGAGAATATTTCGCTGGAAAAAGCTGTTTTTTTTGGCTTGATGGGCATTGCCATCGAGGTAAAGAGGCGGGTAAACTTCCGCACTTCGCTGGCAAAGGCTAGCACGAGAAACACACACATTTCGTATTTGACATTTCCTCGGCCAAATGGGGAGTTAGAAAGATAGCGATGAAATCGGAGACAAAATGGTAAAGTTAGTGGTTCGAGACCGGGAAACCATTCAGGAGGCAGTACGTCGATTCCGCAAGTTGGTTGAGCGCAGTGGCATCAAGAAAGAGATGCGTCGCCGCGAGTACTACGAAAAGCCAAGTGAAACGAATCGTCGCAATCGCCTGCGAGCCGAACGCCGCTCCCGCCGAACCCGTTTGCTAAGCCGATAGTCTAGTCTTGCAGGACGAACCGCCAATTCGTCCTTAGGTATGTCAAGCGTACGGGCGTTTAGCTCAGTTGGCTAGAGCATCTCGTTTACACCGAGAGGGTCGGGGGTTCGAGTCCCTCAACGCCCATTTGTTTTTCCCATACGGGAACGCACAAGCCGCTATTCGCGGCTTTTTTCGTGTCTTGACTTATCCCCCCCTGCCAAAATCACACCTCGTAGTATCCAAGACGGTAGTGGGCAACACTACGAGTCCTTGCTGCTGGCAATAGACAAGGCGGTAGTGGACGAGGCAACGAGTCCCGGCAGCTCTTTCGCGCCCGGCGATCGCATCACGAGGGGCATTTTGTGCCGTTGTGAACTTTGGGAGGTCCAGCGGCACCAGTTTTGCCATCGTTTTGCTGCGATCGTTTAGTGAAGCTGGTAGATGGTGATCGATTCGATCTTCATCTCGCCGACGTTGGCATGCTCGTCGTACGTTGCGAAGGGATCGAAGCGGAGTTTGCCCACGGGCTCGGTCTCCGGAATTGCAAATAGGTAAGCGTTGATTTGGTCCGACTCTCGAAGCGTCCGCTTGCTTTGTTGTTGACCATTGAACCCACGGCCAGGCGATGCCCAAAAGAATTGGCTGGTCGCTCCATCACCGGGCATCGCACGCAACTCGATCGCCAATTTTCCGGTGGCAGGCCGGTCTAGCTTGACTGCCATTTGTGAGTCGTCACCGGTTGCGACGAGGTAGACATCACCGTCTCGCCGCGTGATCTTGACGCCCTTGCGTTCTCCCCAAGCCTCAGCGTCTTGAGGAACCGTGAAATCCCAAGATGCGATTTTCGTGGCTCCGGTCAAGTCGATCTGGTCTGGATTGAGCGAGGTGTCTTTCGGTTCCCCGGTTTTTAGCGCAACGGAGGCGGCTGCGATGCCGCTGCGTGCTGAGAACTTGTAACTGCCCGAAGGTACCGACAAAACCGCGACATCGGCCTGTTGGCGGACGAGCTTGACATGACGATGCCCCGTCAACGCATTGCCGGATTCGGTAATGCTGCTCGCATCCGTCGTCGGTAGGTAAACGGTTGCCGTCGTGTTGGTTGGAATGGTGACGTTCAGCTGGAATTGATCGTCCTGGATCTTCCATTCGCTGCGGATGACGCCGTGAATCGATTCGTAGGAGGCACGCACCCAGTCGATTGGATCGTGCATTGCGTTGCTTGCAGGCGAAGGCGGGCTGGGTCGTATCACGATCTGCTTGAATCCCGGACCATCGGACTGGATGCCTGCCAGCGTGGCAAACATCCATTCACACACCGCGCCAAACGCGTAGTGCGAAAAGGAATTCATCGCAGCGTTGTGGCGGCCGAACGCGTCTTCCTTGGTGTAACTGTCCCAGCGTTCCCAGATTGTGGTTGCTCCGTTGGCGATCTCGTAGCCCCATGATGGGAACTCGCGTGACTGCAGTAGAAATGTGGCCAAGTCATGCTGGCCTGACGCCGAGAGCACCGGCAGCAGCGGTCGCGTGCCGAGAAACCCAGTCGCCATGCGATTGCCGTTGTCGGCGATCATCTGTGCCAAATGCTGTGCGGTGCCTTTGCGTTTTGACTGCGGAACAAGATCACCAAACAACGCGAGAGCTTGAGCCGTTTGCGTATTCACATTCACGCTGCCGTCATCTCGCAAGTACTTGGCTTGGAACGCGGCTTTGGTTTTTTCTAGCTGAGATCGATAGGCGTCCGCCTCGCGATCGCGTCCGATTGCCTCAGCCATCTCGGCCATCATCCGCGCTGAAATCGCGTAGTACACGGTGTCAATGAATTCAAGCGGCGTGTCGGCACCTTGGGCAAGCCAATCGCCCCACGCATTTCCGTGAGCAACTCCCAAGTCATTCACGGCGGTTGCATCACGCCACTTCATGAATCGTACCATCGGTTCCCAGCAATCTTTGATGACTTGCGTGTCGCCATAGAATTGCCAGATCGTCCACGGGCAAATCACGCCCGCATCCGCCCATGCGGAACCGAAATCCCAGCCGTGCTGGAACGGAAACGGAGCGTAACCCGGAAACACGCCGCTGGGACGCTGCGATTCCATCAGTTCGCGTAACCATTTGGTGTAGAACGCACCGATGTCCGCGTTGTAAGCCGCTGTGGCCACGTAAGCCTGCGCGTCGCCGGTCCATCCCATCCGCTCGTCGCGTTGGGGACAATCGGTGGGGAGGTCCAAGAAATTGGCTCGCTGTGTCCAAACGACATTTTTGAACAGTTGATTGACCATCGGGTCACTGCATTCAAAGGTGCTCGTCAGCGGAGTATCGCTGTGCAGGACAAGGCCGGTCACGGAGTCCGTGGTCGGTTCGCCAGGGAAATTCTCAACCTCGACAAATTGGAAACCGTGGAACGTGAATCGTGGTTCGTAGATTTCGCCATCGGGATCACCTTTGCAGGTGTAAAAGTCGGTGGCACGTGCTTTACGCAGGTTTTCGGTCATCAACCGGCCATCGGGATGTAGCATTTCACCGTACCGGATTGTGACTTTGTGTCCCGCCGGGCCTTTGACTTTTAGTCGAATCGTGCCAGCAAAGTTCTGGTTCAGGTTGAAGGTGTAGGTACCTGCGGCGCGTCGGGTCACCGAATTGGCGGGAAGTTCCTCGATGACGCGGACCGGAACACCTGGGAATGCTTCCAATTTGGGACGGACGAAGCCGAGTTCCCGTTCGGTTCCGGTGATTCGAGGGTGTCCGCCTTTCGTTTCTGGGTTGCGTCCTTCGTAGAACGTCGCGGTGGTCTGACCGTTCTGGTTGGCCAAGATCGCATTGTCCCAATCACGGTCGTCGAAGGCGGCGGTCGACCAGCCGGGCATTTCCTTTCGTGCGTCGTATGATTCGCCCATCAACAAGTCGGCTTCCTGGATCGGGCCGTCGCCGGTGACTTTCCAAGTCGAATCGGTGCCGATCGTTTCCCGCGTTCCGTCGGTGTACTCGATTTCAAGCTGTGCCATCACCGCTGGCGTTTTGCCGTAGGTGTAACGGCCATTTTTTTCGGTTCCCATTCCGGTCAACAAACCAAAGCCGACATAGCCGCTGTACCAACCATCGGCGACCCATGCCCCCATCGCGTTGTCGCCTTGCCCGACCATGTTTGTCACATCGTAAGTGTTGTAGTAGGCACGTTGGCGGTAGTCGGTCCAACCGGGCGCGAATCGAGCATCGCTGACGCGTTGGCCGTTGAGATGCAGTTCATAGATGCCAAGTGCCGTCGCATAGATGGTTGCTTGTTTTACTTTCTTGGTGGCCGCGAACGATTTACGGTATTGCCGCGCGGCCGGCAGAAACAAACTCTTGGTATCCGTATGAATTGGATCCTCATCGCGATACGAAATGTACTTTGCCTGCCAATCCGTCTCGTTTAACAGACCCATCGACCATGATGCCGGCTCGCTCCAGACTGCGGTGCCTTCGCTGTCCAGCGATTGAACTTTCCAGTGGCAACGGCTGCGTGATTTCAGCGGTGCACCTTGGTACTTCACAAACAACGTTTGACTCGAGTCGATCTTTCCCGAGTCCCACAGGTCGCCTTCGTTGTTTGCCAGCCTGTCTGCCGAAGAGGCGACGAGGACTCGATAAGCGGTTTGAGCTTGACCACGCGTCTCGGACTTGACACGCCAGCTCAAACGAGGATTTTCAATGTCGATCCCGATCGGGTTTTCAAGGTACTCGCATCTCAAGTCAGTCACGGCGTAATCGGATGCAGCGGCAGATGCAACAAGCGAAAACGTCAGAAGAATGAAGTAGAAAGGTTTCACGGCGGGCACTTCAGGTAGTCAGGGTGAGAAACAGGTAGGTCAGGTGGGGTTGGTATCCGCAGAGGATCGCAGCAGCTTTAGATCTCGACTTCGGCTGCGTCCTTTGGAAGTTCACGGCTCATCCACATAGGCGTCGCAAGGAACCAGCCGATCGTTCCGGCGAGTGCGGTCCATTTCACCGTCGCCAAGTCGATTGTCCCGCCGAAGTACAGCAGGCATGGAACGATAACTGCACTCAGTGCGATCAGCGAAACTATTTTGGCAATCGTGTTCATTGAGTAACTCCTTGGTTGATCGGACCGGTGGTTTGGGTGAGCTTACTGAGTACGAGGTAAATCGCACCACAAGCAATCCAGCAAGGAATCACCGCGTAAGCGGCGAACAATCCTTGAGCAAAAATTAGGTACAGCCCAACGGCGACCGGCAGCAGCCATGCGACCAGAACCGCGACGTTGATCTGGACTCCCGAATGGGTTGCGTATTCCTCGCGGAGCCCAAAGCGTTTCATCAAGTAGAAGTCGACAAAAATTACCGCTCCCATCGGCCCCAGAACGGTTCCGTAGGTGCCGACAAACCCAAGCAGTTGAGCTGACAGATTCGGGAACGCTCCGGCAATCGTCGCGACGGTTCCCGCGACAAGCGTCATCGCCGTACGAGAGCTCTTTGGCAGCACGCCTTGGAAAGCCAAGCCGGCTCGATAGATGGTCGGATTGGCGGTGGTCCACCCCGCGATCACCACGCAGATGATGCCGGTCCAGCCGACGGAATGGAACGCAAGCAGCCCAGGGTTTGCTGATACCTTGCCGTCGGTACCAAGTGCAAGCGTGGGCTGGATCTTGATCAAAGCGGCAAGTAGCAGTCCCGCACAGATCCAGGCCATGTAGTGGCCCAGGAACATGCCGATCGAAGGTGCCCATCCGGAATTTTTGCTGCGAGCAAAGCGAAAAATAGAAAGGTCGGCCATTCCAAAATGCATCGCTCCGTTGCATAGCCAAGCGAATACAACAATTTGCCAAAAACTGAATGATTGAGGTCCATTTTTCTCTTGAACAAACGCAATCGCGTTTGTCCAGAACTTGCCTTCACTGATTGCCGAGATGCTGGTCGCATCCATTTGTCCCAGTGAGACGATGCCGCATGCGGCGAACACCGCGATCATCCAAGGGGCGGCGATGTTGGCCACGCGTGCGACCCGTTCGTAACCGCCCGCAGCCACCACAGCGATCACCACGCCGACGATGGCAACAAGGAAAGTGAACGAGGGATTACTAAGTCCAAACATCGACTTCGGTACGTCAAACGTAATCCCGAATGGAACGCCGACGGCTGATGCCGATACGGTGACCATCGCTCCGGCTAGAAAACAAAACAGCAGTCCGTTGACCAAGTTATAGAGTTTGACCAACGCGCCTCCGGCAATTCGCTCTAATTGGTAATAGAGGGTCATCCGCTTTGCGATGGCGATGGGCGTGACTAAAAAACGCCACGTCAGCACGGCGAGGAAATTGCCTAGCAGCAAACCTAGCAGCAAGTCTTGTAAACTCGCCCCCGCTGCCAAGAACAGCGGTCCAATCATGAACTCGGTGCCGGCAGCATGCTCGCCTGCATACATGCCCCAAAATTTTCCTGATCCAAGTAACGCCGACTCGGGAACAGGTTCGCGTTCAAACTCTCCGCCTGAATTTGAATGGTCTTCGCTCATTGAATTGGATTCTCGTTCTTGTAAGTTTGCGATTTTTTTAATCGGTTCGATGCGAGGCAATGCTAGTTTGGGGCTCGTTCTACGCGGTCACTGCACTCGTTTGGGTTTGGCGACCTGATTGAACATTTGCTTCATATTCACGCACCTTCTCGAGCCACTCGGCTCCGACGGGAACTCCGACCGTTTGGCAGTAGTGATCCCAGACGGCGCCCATCGGCATCGTTTTGTGTTCTTCCATCAACGCCAATCGTGCGGTGTAATCGCCGTCGCGTTCAAGTTGCTGCAGTTTTTCCGTCGGTTCCAAAAGTGCCGCCAGAAGGGCCTTTAGCGCATTTCGTGTTCCGATCGCCCACGCCGCAACGCGGTTGATGCTGGCGTCAAAGAAGTCGAGTCCGATATGGACTCGGTCCAAATAGTCACCGCGAACGATCTCTTGCATGATCGCCTGCAGTTCGTCCGTATAGGTAACGACGTGGTCGCTATCCCAACGCACGCCGCGGCTAACGTGTAGCAGCAGTTCCGGTACATACATTAGCACCGAAGAAATCTTGTCCGACACGACTTCGGTGGGATGGAAATGACCCGCATCGAGGCAAAGCACTTTGTTCCGCGACATGGCATAGCCCATGTAGAATTCATGGGATCCGACCACGTAACTTTCGCTCCCGATCCCGAACAACTTGCATTCGACGGCATCCAGCGTGTGATCCGATGAAAGTTTTTCGGCAAAAATTTCGTCCAGCGACGCCGCAAGCCTCTCGCGAGGATCTTTGCGACTGGCCGGAGTGTCTTTCGAGCCGTCGGGAACCCAGAAATTGTTGATACACGGGTTGCCCTGTGCCTGGCCCATCGCCGCGGCGATCCGTCGACAAGCGATCCCGTGATCGATCCAGAATTGACGGATACCAGAATCCGCGTGCGCCAACGTGAACCCGTCGCTCGCTTTGTCGTGCGAGAAGTAACTCGGATTGAAATCGAGATCCACGTTCTGGCCGCGGCCCCAATCCATCCAACCTTGAAAGTGTTCGACGCCAATCGCGTCACGGTCCACCGGGGTTTGAAATTCACCGTACAAGGCATGCAGATTCAGCCTGTGATTGCCTGGGATCAACGAGTAGGCAAACTCCAAATCGCTGCGAAGTTCGTCTGCCGTACGGGCTCGCCCAGGGTAGTTGCCAGTCACTGCAAGCCCGTTTCCCAACGCACCCGCGTTGCCTTCGAATCCGACAACGTCATCGCCCTGCCAACAGTGCACCGAAATGGCGACATCACGCATGCGGTCCAGTGCCTGTTGCACATTCACCCCAGCAGCCTCGTATCGCTCGACGGCAAGCTCATACGATTTTTGTAGGTTGGCAGCGTTTGTCATCCAGTTATATCCAGTGAAAGAAGTACGAGATCGTTTTGGGGAAATCGCGATTCCGCGAGTTTGCAAGATAGGCCACCGCCGAACCGAAAACCTTGACGATTGCGCCAGCGAATAGCACAATAGGGCCATTTGCTGCAAGCTTTCGGATTCCCGACGATGACGCGGTTAACCGCCTCTCTACTTAATAGCGGCACGGAAACTTACCTTAGGGGCTGTGGCTTTTAATGCAAGTACTTAAGAAACAGGACTGGTTTCATCAGGACGGATTTCCCATTGTGGTCGAGCGCCGCGACCCTCAAGATCCCTTTGGGCTGCATTCTCACGAGTTCTCGGAAATCGTGATCATCACGGGCGGCAAAGGGGAACACATTACCGGCGAAGATTCCTACGAACTTTGCACGGGCGACACGTTCGTCATCGGGCCGACACGTCCTCATGACTATTTGAACATGGACCAGTTGCGGCTGATCAATGTGTTGTTTGACGCAAACGATTTGCCGATGACGCTTAGTGATCTGCACTCGCTGCCGGGGTATCACGCATTGTTCACGCTCGAACCTGCTTGGCGTAAACGTCATGGTTTCAACAGCCGTCTGCAATTGTCTCCGCCCGAGCTTGTGCATGCGATCCATTTGGTGGACCAGCTCGATCAGGAACTGAGCAGCCGCAGTTGCGGTTTTGGAGTGATGGCAACGACGACGTTCTTGCAATTGGCAACATTCCTGTCGCGTTGTTACAGCAAATCACGCAGCCCGCAAAGCAAGTCATTGCTGAGAATCGCAGAAGCGATTTCGTTGATCGAGCGTCACTATGCCGACCCCATCACGCTCGATGAATTGGTTGAAATTTCCGGGATGTCTCGTCGTAATTTCTTGCGAGCCTTCGAGGCGACGATGGGGTGTCCGCCGATTGCGTACTTGATTCGTTTACGGGTCCGGCAAGCGTGTAAATTGCTTTCGCAGACCGACAAGACGATCACCGAGATCGCATTCGACGTTGGTTTTTCCGACAGCAACTATTTTAGCCGCCAATTCCGAGCTTTAATGAAATCGTCGCCGCGGAAATATCGCAGTAGTCAAAGATTCGAACGGGCTGCGACGTAGCCCAAGCACGTCACTGTTCGCTGCAAGGCCCATCCGATCCACGCACGGTTGCGGAAGTCAATCGTCGACGTCTCGCTGCGATGTCAAACCGATCGGTTATCCCGATCTCGATTGGCTCGATGCGAAGCACCAAAAATGGCTTGTTGATTGATTGATTGAGCCGTAACGCGCGTCAGCGGCCGGGTCCCACGCGTCACCCGGTGCCTTACGCCCCACGGCTCACCGTTGCGATTTGCATTTGGATTAAATCAAAAAGCCGAAAACCATTTCCGCAGGTGCATTTTGGGTTCGATCGACGTGCGCCCCCTCGCACCCCTTGCCGATCATCTGCTTTTAAAAATGCATCACCGCGTCATTTCTGCAGGGCTCGCAGTCGTTTCCTCTGCGAAACATCTCATCACTATTCCGATGTCATCACTTGTGCCGGGGCTACTGATCGTCCGGCTGCCTTGATGTGCTTTCGCAGTTCGGCAAGCGAGAGGCAGCGATCGTAAATCGCAATCTCGTCGATCTGTCCGACGAATTTTCGGTAGACCGACGTCGGGTAAACCTGCCCCACCAAAATTTGGACGTTTGGGCTCAGCGGCACAGGGTTGTTTCGTTCCGCTGCGAGTTGTCCATCGACCCACAGAATTTGGCGATCCCCTTTTTTCGCGGCGACGACGTGTTGCCATACCCGAGCTTGGTACTGTCCATCGGAAAACAGGCTGGTCGCGCTGATTGGTTGCGATGCACCAAGTTGGCGATGAACAAAGCGAAATCGGTTGGCCGGCGAATCGCTCAAGCGATGCGTAAAGTAGTGCTGGGCGGTGGTTTCAAGCATCATCGTATGTTGATAACGCCCATCCTCGAGTTCCTCGACATCGTGCAAACAGAGCACTTCACCGTGGTGGAATAGCTGCGGCTTGACCCACATTTCGATGGTATATTCATCGAGAGGTTCTTGCGGCCAAGGTTGCAGGGTGCGGAATGCCGATGATGTCGACGTCCCTAGTTCCGCCACCCGGTTCTTGCCATATTGACGCCAACTCGGGATGCCCACCACCGTCGCATCCATGCCCGCTGCGCTGCCTTGGTTTTTGACAAACTGAGGAAATTCGCCTTTGAGTTCTTCGAATCGCCAATAGATGCTTGGCTGAGATTCCAATACGGCGTCAACGTATCGTTCCCCGATATTCAGTGGATCAAAACCGGGTGATCGAGCCGAAACAAAGTTCGCCTCCGAGGCATTGAACTTGACAACCGATGCACCTTCTCCCGGCGTGAGGGATAGACGCACCGCTTCTCCTTCTTCCAGGAAAATTTTGCTGGCGTTGAATGCCGCTTGATTGGGTTCCACCGACACACGTCCAGTGAATAGATGCACTTCCGTTTCGGATTCACTTGAAACCAATCCGATCGAACTTTGCCCATCAACGATAATCCTGCCTATCGCGGTATCGACAGTCACGTTTCTGCTGCCAGTCCCGAGCGTCTTTGCGGTCATCGAGCCTTGCAGAAGTCCAATTTGGCCGTCGACGCCGATGGAAACGCTTGCGGGGCCCTCGATTCGTACCAGTGCTTCCCCCGGAGTGTCTTCGCCAATTCTTAATTCCGCAATGCCTTCGACAAGCTTCAGGATCTCACCCGAGCTGATCGGTTCTCCGATCGTGGGGACTAAGTCGCCGGATGAACTCCACACACATGCGGTCATCGAAACCAGCTGTGGTGGCTTGGCTTGGGAACTGTGCTGGGCAATGAATTCATTGGTAAACGTCGATTGGCTCGGTGACGGTTTGGCAAACGACCATGCCAGGGATGCGATCAACAGATGGCTGGCAGCCAAACCGACCCACCAATAGGCTTTCGTCCATCGATCAGAATGACGCGAGGATGTATCGGGGCTTCGCGATGATTCCGCGTTGGTGGTGGATGATGTTTCGTTCGAGTTCGCCAAGGACGTTACATGGGACGCAGTCGTCAAGCCTGCGTCGCGATGGCCGCTAAGTTCGCGATCGAGTGCCGGAGCTTGGCTGAATGCTTCGGATAGAACCTCGGCCATTGGCAACGAGTCGAGTCTGCCTGAGTCGCTGAAGGCGCAAAGCTGGTCAATCAGCGCGGCTGCTTCGGCGGCACCGCCTTCGGAGCAAATCAGCTCATTAAGTTCGGCGATCTCGGATTCGCTCAGCGATTCCGACTGCGATTTCACGATCAGGGTGCGTAGTGTTTGCAATGGGTGGTTGTCCATGTTCATGAAAGTGCCTCAGTGGCAGAGCGTTGCACGCATCGTAATAGCATCCCGTGTACTTTACTCAATTCACGGTAGATCGCATGAGTCGAGCGACCGAGTCGATTTGAAATTTCACCGACGCTCAAACCTTCGAAGTACTTTTGGCGGATCAAGTCGTGATCCGAGGCCGGCAGCTTCTTTAGGCACTCTGACAATGCGGTTCGGCGCTCGCTCAGCTCAGCCGAAATGGGCATGGCCGCTTCGGCCAAAGCCTCGAGCGCATCGTCGCTGAGCAGTTTGATACGACGCTTTGATTCGCGATGTTTCAGCGTTTCGTAATGTGCGATACGGCAAGCCCAAGCTGCGAAATTGCCTGTCGGATCGTACTGCGAGAACTTTTGCCACAGCACCACACAGGTCAATTGGAAAATCTCTTCGGCATCATCCTGGTGATTCATCGTAAGGATGCGAATGAACGACATCACCTTGCTCGAGTGCATCGCGAGCAAGCGAACGAATTCGTCTTGGGATCGTTCCTCTTGGATGACCGTTTTCCTTGTGCAGTGGAGCATCAAACTTGATGGCGTAAGTTGAAGTGAACCGGGTTAGCGCGACTCATTCTTATTCCCGAAGCTCCGCCTTCATTTTGCGATCATTCTTTTGATTTTCTTAAAAAAGGAGGCGAATTCGGCGAAAAGCGGGAATAATTCTCAGATTTCGCGCGAAGAACTTCAAGAGGGACGGGAATCACTCCATACGAGGGCCTTGGTACGCGGCGGGTTGAGTGTCGCGTTTTGCTTTGTCCTCCTCTTCTCTCTTCTCGTATTGGAGTTATTCGAATGAATCGTCAGCGTACTGGATTCACTCTTGTCGAATTACTGGTCGTTATCGCGATCATCGGAGTCCTAGTGGGATTGTTGCTGCCGGCGGTGCAGGCCGCTCGAGAAGCGGCTCGGCGTATGAGCTGCAGTAACAATTTCAAGCAAATCGGCTTGGGCATTCACAATTACCATTCCGCGTACAAGGGGTTGCCGGTCCATGGTACCGGTACCGATCGACCCGCGGGACAGCAGATTTACGCGGGTGACAATAACGGAACGAGTATCAACCGGCGTGGATCCTTTTTAATTAGCGTGCTGCCGTTTATCGAGCAACAGGCGCTTTGGGAACAGATTTCAAACCCACTCAATGTGAAGGCGAACGGTTCTGCGAAAAACCCGCCTTGGCAGGCCATGGGACCGGGGGTAGCGCGAATTGACTATGGGCCTTGGGCGACAAACATCGCGTCGTTCCGATGCCCGAGTGATCCAGGGCAAGGGCTTCCGGCACTTGGTCGAACCAATTACGGGGCGTGTATGGGTGATTCGTCCGTGATGTCTCGCGAAGGCAAAGTATTCGTTCACAAGGTATCCAGCGGTGCAACCATGCCCTATACCGCGAACAATCAAACCCAGGCGACACGTTCGCGAAAGGTTCATCGAGGCATGTTCGTGATGAACAGCCGCATGAGATTCCGCGATACGCTTGATGGCTTGGCCAACACCGTGATATGTGGCGAATTGACGACGGATCTTGGGGATGCGGATGTGCGAACGTCGTTCCCGCAAGATCCCGCTTACAACGATAAAAATGGTCATGGACGCGCCGAGTGCCGGAAAAACCCAAGGTTCATGGACCAGTTCCATGATCCTGAGCGACCACAATTCTGGAACGCGGGTGCGGGAGGTTCAGTAAGTGCATTGCTGGGACGTGGATATCGCTGGCATGATGCGATGCACTTCTTTACTCAAGTGCACACGATCCTGCCGCCCAATTCGGGAATCTGTACCGGCGGACGTACCAGTAACGACTCGATGGTCACCGTTTCCAGTCGTCACCAAGGTGGAGCCCACGTCTTGATGGGCGATGGAGCGGTGAAGTTCATCACCGATTCGATTGAAGCGGGTAATAGCAACACGGCAATGATCTCGTATCACGGATCGCCCAAAACGGTTGCAGGCGCACAAAGCCCCTACGGACTGTGGGGCGCCCTGGGAACTCGTGCTGCCAAGGAAGTCATTGACTCGGAGTTCTAAGGTTTTGAAGGTGACGCCCTTGTTGGCGAAATCGATTTCCAACTTGGATCAATTTTCAGTCTCGTCGCCAGTCATGCCGGCGAGGCTGCCACGGCGGTTTTTAGTCATTCCCTAAGATTTAGGGACTTTTGAGAAATACACAAATTCATAAAGAGGAAGCGAGGATTACAGATGAAAGCGACAGCAACATTTTGCCTGCTGCTGGCCAGTGTGTTGGTCGGTTGCTCGACGTCCGAGTCAAGCTCGGTTGCCGACGGGCTCAGCCAAGAGCAGATCGACGACTACAATGCGCTCGTTGAGAGGGAAGCGAAGCTTGCAGCGGAAGCCGGTGATATCGGCGCGCGTGAGTAGCGAATCGGCCGCTGCACGATAAATCAATCGAAGGCTGATGTGGTTTCTCGCATCAGCCTTTTTTCGTGCTTAGCCGTTTCGGTTGGTAGTTCTTTCAGCACAACCAAAAACGTTCCTTCGGAAGCCTCTCGAGAAGAAATCGACAATTACAATCAGATGCTCCAACGTGAGGCCGAGGAAGCAAAGCAATCCTTCGACGACAATAAGTCTAGCCGTCGAACTCGTTGCCCTTTGTGGAAGTGACTAGAATTATTCCGCTTTTCACGTTCGTTCCCTCTCCCGATTTTTCATAGATCCCCAAGGCCTAGACGATGTTGAAATACTGCTCCCTTATATTCGCGGTGATCGTGTCGCTCGATGTGTGCAATGCGAAAGAAGGTCCTGAAACGTCGATCTCAAAACCGGCTATCAATCATGACGGTCAATCCGGTTTTGAAGCAATGCTTAGCCGCGGGTACACGCCGCTGTTTAACGGTAAAGACCTATCTGGATGGTGGAATCCCTATCCACACGGAGAAGCCAAAGTCGTTGACGGTGAAATCCATCTGATGGCCAACGAAAAATTCTTCTTGGTCACCAAAAAGAAATACTCGGACTTTCGTGTCAGTGTTGAAATCCACTTGCCCGAAGGAGACGCCAATTCGGGAGTGATGTTCCGATGTCACGTCGACAAGGACGCAGAGAAGAAGGTCTATGGCTATCAAGCGGAATGCGATGGGTCCGATCGGCGTTGGTCGGGAGGGCTTTTTGATGAATCCCGACGAAGATGGATTTGGCCAAGCACGAAGGGGCGTTCGCAGGATCAATTCCTGGAGCACGAAGAAGAATCGAAAGCGGCATTTGCAGATCCAACGATCGCCGGTGCATTAAACCGTCACGGTTGGAACCGGTTTGTGATCACCTGCATTGAAGATCGTATTACGATTGAACTGAACGGAGTGCCGACGGTCACGTTCCGCGACACTGTTGATGCATCCGGTTACATCGGTATCCAGCATCATGGCGAAGATGACCAAACCTACCGCTTCCGAAATCTGTTCATCAAAGAATTGCCGCAGATTCCTGCAGAGGACTCGGTTTCGCTGACCGACCAAGCACCAGTGTCGGTCAAAAAAATTAGCGACAACATCACGCTTGTTGATTTTGGCAAAGTCGCCTTCGGAAACATTGCCATGCGGGTTCCTCAAGGGGGACGCGGAGAGGGCAAGGTTCACTTTGGTGAGAAGTTGAAGGATGGCCGGATCGATCGCGAACCACCAGGGACGGTTCGCTACGGAGTGAGCCAATTTCGAAACGGCAGTGGCGAGATCGGAACGTGGATCGTGCCGACTCCGGTCGATGTGCGAAACACGGAACAGGCCGGTGCAACGCGAGCTCATCCGCCCGCGGTTTTGACACCCAAGTCTTGGTTGCCGGTGATGCCGTTCCGCTGGGTCGAAATCGAAAATTGGCCCGGTGAGTTCAAACCGGAATACATCGTCCGCCGCGCCGCGTTCGCGACTGGCTGGAATGACGACGCAAGCTCGTTTGAGTGTTCCGACGAAACGCTCAACAGAATTTGGGAGCTGTGCAAATACAGCATCAAAGCAACGACGTTCGCCGGCGTCTACGTGGATGGTGACCGCGAGCGGATTCCGTACGAAGCTGACGCGTATTTGAATCAATTGAGCCACTACACGACCGATGACGACGTCGAGATGGCGGCGAGATCGTTTGACTGGTTGATTGAAAATGGAACTTGGCCATCGGAATGGGCGCCCCATATGGTTTTCATGGCTCACGCCGAGTGGATGTATTCCGGCGATGATGAGTGGTTAAAACACCGCTACGAATCGCTGAAAGCAAAAACGTTGATGCATCGAAGTGATGACGACGGTTTAGTTCGCAGCAACGAGATGGATCGCACAAGGCATGACATCGTCGATTGGCCGCAGAAGGAACGCGATGGCTATGTGTTCACGGAAATCAACACGGTCGTGAATGCGTTTCATATCGAGGCACTTGAGCAGATGGCCGAGATGGCTGGTGCGATCGGAAAGGACGAGGACGCTAAGGCTTTTGAAACGCGAGTCGAGCTGGCGAGAGCATCGTTCCAGAAAACGTTGTTCGACGAAGCTGAGGGAATCTATCGCGATGGCATCGGCACGGATCACAGCAGCATCCACGCCAACTTCTTTCCACTCGCGTTTGGTTTGGTGCCCGAGGACAAACGTGCGGGGGTTATCGCCTGGCTCGAAAAACAAGACATGCATTGCAGCCCCTACGCGGCACAGTATTTTATGGACGCGCTGTTCAGTAGTGGTAGCGATGTAAAGGCGATTGCGTTGATGACCGCCGATGGAGATCGCAGTTGGAAGCATATGGTCAACAGCGGAACGACGATCTCCTGGGAAGCCTGGGACCTGAAATACAAGCCGAATCAAGATTGGAATCACGCCTGGGGTGCGGCACCGGCGAATCTGTTGCCGCGATACGTGTTGGGCGTGCAGCCGACAGCTCCAGGCTGGACAACCGCGATCATTCGCCCTCACCCAGCCGATCTCAAGCACGCTGGCGGCAAGGTCCCGACGTCGCAAGGACCGATTCAGCTCGATTGGCAGAATAAGGAAACGTTCACGATGTCGCTCAGTCTGCCTGAGGGGATGACGGCCAAGATCGATCTACCCGCGGCCGACGGCACGACTGGCGTGTACGTGGACGGAGAAAAAGTTGCGGCGAAGCAAGTCGGCGACCGCTGGCTCGTAGAAAAGGAAGTCCGCGGTGAGATTGAGGTTGAAGTCCAATAAATCATCCTCTCTCCCTGCAGTCACACCGCCGCGGTCGAACTGTTCGGCCGTGTGACGCCGCCGATTCGCTTGTCGGGCGAATCAACCTCATCACGATCGAAAATGAACGTTTCAACTTTAAGAAGGGGCAGCATCATGGACCGACGTAAGTTTCTCGAATCGATGACCGCTACATTGGCTGGGATCTCACTGGTGTCTCAAAGCACCTGGTTGCTTGCTGTTGCCGGCGCAGCAGAACACGATGATGCCGATGCGACTGCCCATCCCAATCATTATTTCGACAAGCTCACCAAAAGCTTGTTGGTGGATTGGTGCGACGGCATGATCCGGCGGCAGGTGAACGATCCCGGCGATCCGAGTCGTCATGGCGCGTTGATTTGCCCTGCATGCAGCCATATCCATGGTCGCTGTAGCGATGCGTTGTATCCGTTTTTGCATCTGGCGCACGTGACCGGCGACAAGAAGTATCTCGATGCCGCGATCAACGTTTATGACTGGGCCGAAAACAATGTCAGCCAACCCGATGGAAGTTGGACCAACGATATCAATCCGAAAGCGTGGCGAGGAACGACGATCTTCGGTGCGATCGCGCTTGCCGAAGCCCTGCACTACCATGGCGAAGTGCTCGACGACGAGCGGCGAGCTGCCTGGACAAAGCGGCTTGACGAAGCCGTCGGCGGTTATCTCTATCGTGATTTCAAGAAGATCGATTTCACGAACCTGAACTACGGGATGACCGGGGTTTACGGTTTTCACCTGTTTGGTCGACTGTTGGGTAACCCAAAATACACGCAGCGAAGCGAACAGTTCGCCAAACGTGTTAAAGAGTTCTTTACACAGCCCAATTCGTTGCTGTGGGGTGAAGGCAAACCGAATGACAATCGCAGCGGGCGTGGGCTGTTGCCGGTGGACCTCGGTTACAACGTCGAAGAATCACTTAACGGAGTCGTGCTTTACGCACTCGACGTCGACGATAAAGAAATGCTGGACCTAGCCGTCAAGGCACTAAACGGTCACCTGGAATTCATGTTGCCCGATGGCGGGTGGGATAACAGCTGGGGCACCCGTTCACAGAAATGGAGTTATTGGGGAAGCCGCACGTCGGACGGGTGCCAGCCGGCATTCAGCATGATGGCTGGCTACAACCCCGCGTTTGGCACCGCCGCGATCAAGAATGCCGAACTATTGCAGCGATGCACCGCCGACGGACTTTTGCATGGAGGCCCGCACTACGTGTCGCACGGCGTTAAACCCTGCATCCACCACACGTTCGCTCACGCCAAGGTGATGGCATTGGTGCAAGACAAAATGCACGCGATGCCCAAAGTCGACAGCAGCACGCCGCTGCCGCGTCAAACCGCTGACGGTGTCAAGCACTTCCCTGAACTGGACGTGTGGCTGGCGGCTCGCGGTCCGTGGCGAGCCACCGTTTCAGCATACGATTCGATCTACCAAACCAAGAAATCAGGCCTGCTGCAGCAACCAACTGGCGGCTCGCTCTCGGTGCTCTATCACGAAAAAGTCGGTCTGCTACTCGCGTCGAGCATGGCACGCTTCGAGATGGTCGAGCCGCTGAACATGCAACCGCAGCCTGGCGAAGATTTCCCGCTGACAACCCGCGTGGAAAGTCGACGCGAGGACGGTTGGTACACGAACTTGTACGACTTGACGGCCAAAGTGACCGCCAAAGACGATGGGCAGAAGATCGGCATTCAAGTCGAAACTTCGCTGCAAGACGAATCACGCAACAAGCTCGCCGGTGATGACTCGGCATGCGAACTTCGTTATCAGTTCAGCGGCACGCAGGCAATCATCTCCGCTTCCGTTTCGCCTCAGGCAGTGGAGGGGAACGAGGCGACGTTGGTGCTTCCGATCGTTTCGCCATCGGGTGAAGAAGTCCGGCAAGTCTCCGAGACACGCATCGAAATCGTCAAGCCGCAAGGCATCGTCGTCGTCGAATCGAATGCGGTTGTGTCGATCAAGCCCACTGATAAGGACCGAGTCTTCAACATGGTCCCTGGTGCCGAAGCGATTCCAATTCTGATCAAGCTGTCCGGCGACAAGCCAACGGCTCATTGTCAAATCTCGGTGCTCTCGTTGCCAAAGTGAAGGTGGGTCGATGAATTCATGCAGCCGAATCCAACCGAACTGGTTCCATGCTATGAAGCCCTCAAACGACATCGTTCACACATGGTTGCTTGCGACTTTCGTGGCTGTTTTATGGATTCCCGCGAAGACGCAAGCACAATCATCCGAAGCTCTCGCGGCGAACGTCTCGAGCTCCGTTCGTGCTCCCGCCGGTCGACTCGCGATCGTCGCCGATGGCAACTCGCCGGACCCGGATGACATCGGCGCGACCGCGGTGATTTTCGGTTTGCTAAAAGTGTCAGGACTGAACGATCGGCTCGTGCATTTGTCTCACTGCTGCGACCTAAAGCCAACCGCTCGCATCTCTGCTGCGGATGAGCTGCGACGGCAAAACGTGTTGACTCAGATCTGCAAAGACGGCGTGAATCGATTCGGTCCTTTTCCGAATCTTGCTGGCACATTTAATTGCCGCACCGATCAACGACGGGCCGTAGACGATTTGCGAGACGCGATCAATCAATCCTCTGCGGACGACCCGCTGTGGATCATCGAAGCCGGAGAACCGGACATTATCGGTTTCGCTCTGAAAGCAGCTGATCCGCCGCGCCGCCAATATGTGCATGTCATTTCGCATCATCCGGCGAACGACAACGCGGGTGACTTTTTCACCTGGCAACAGATCCTGGATTTCGGCATCACCGAACACCAAATCGGTGATCAAAACGTCGGCCTAAAAACGGCAACTGATCGTTGGAATTGGGCGAAGGACCATGACGACGAGAACCTGCGGTGGATCTGGAAGCAGCTCGCCTACGCCGAACAGGATGGTGTCGTCAAGTTCCAAGCGAACCACTTCGATTGCTCCGATGCCGGAATGGTATACTGGTGGATCACGGGGGCAGACCAAGGCGGGAACAACCACGCTACTCCCGACGAAGTCAAGGCGATGCTGCTGATGTCTGCTCACTGATTTTGCATCCGCGTCCCTCAATTTCTTGGGCTCATCGTTGTTTGTGTATAGCAGTCTTGGTCCATGCGCGTTGCCGCTGGCGGTCGACAGCAACGTGGCTACTTATGTTGGGGGGATCGCCCGCTAGGGCTCATGCATCAGTAGCGGATGAGTGTTAGCCCCAGGATGCCTCTCTGCGGAAACTTGCCGCAAAAAGGATCGAGATTTCGATCGCTTGCGTTTCACGGATGGGGCGAGAAGTGCATCGCTACTCGATTGCCGGATCACAACGCTATACTGAGGTGAAATCGCTCGCCTCGAAGAAAAAAGGTAGGACTTGTGAGACTGGCAAACTTTGTACATTCCGAGAAACTGAAGAAACGCGAGTTCGAGGCTCGGCTTCCGGCTCTGCGCGCGGAATTGTTAGAGGTGCAGAACTCGCTTCGCAAAGCGGATTTCCCTGTCATCGTTCTGTTTGCCGGGGTGGATGGCGCGGGCAAGAGCGAAATGGTCAACTCGCTGAACGAATGGATGGATCCTCGATGGCTGATCAATCGCGCATACGCTAGGTCATCCGATTCCGACGCGGAGGTCGAGCGGCCGGTCTTTCGTCGCTATTGGCACGACCTGCCGCCTCGTGGACAGATCGGGTTGTTCTTGAGTGCGTGGTATTCGCAAGTGTTGCTGGGATCGGTCGCTCAAACCGTTTCTGAATCCGAGTTTCCGAGGCATGTGGAACGGATTCGTCGGTTTGAACGGACGCTGGCAACCGATGGTGCGTTGATCCTCAAATTTTGGATGCACCTGGACAAACGGCGGCAAAAAAAACAGCTCGAACGGCTCGAAGCGAATCCTTTAACCGCTTGGCGTGTGACGCACACGGATTGGGCGCATTGGGCAATGTACAACCGGTTTGTCGTCGCAGGCGATCAAATCATCGACGCCACCGATACCCCGCTCGCACCATGGCGGGTCATCGACGGTGCCGATCAACGATACCGATCGATTGCCATCGGACAGCACATTTTGGATGCGATCAAAAAGCGTTTGGATGGGGCTACACCGCCCCCCGTGTCGACGGACTACAGTCCCAGTCCCGTGAATTGGTTATCCGGAGTCGATTTAAAGCAGGCTCTCGACAAGAAGGAATACCGACAGCGGCGAGAGCAGGCGCAGGGTGACCTCAATCGGCTATGTCGACAAGCCAAACAACAAAAGGTGTCCAGTGTCCTGGTCTTCGAAGGCTGGGACGCCGCCGGCAAAGGGGGCGCGATACGACGGATCTTGCGGGCACTTGATCCAAGGACTTATCGAGTGATCCCGATTGCAGCACCAACCGAAGAGGAACACGCGCAGCACTACCTGTGGCGATTTTGGCGTCACTTGCCCAGCGCCGGAAACATCACCTTCTTTGATCGTTCGTGGTATGGACGAGTGCTGGTCGAACGCATCGAGGGGTTTGCTCGGCCCGACGAGTGGAAGAGGGCCTATAACGAAATCAATGAGTTTGAGCAGGAGTTGGCCGAAAGCGGCATCATGATCTGCAAATTTTGGTTGCACATCGACCCGGAAGAACAGATGCGCCGGTTCGAAGAACGCAAGACGACACCTCATAAAGCGTGGAAGTTAACGGAAGAGGATTGGCGCAATCGGGAAAAGTGGGACGTGTATGAATCCGCCGTCAACGACATGATCCAGTACACCAACACCTCGTACGCCCCTTGGACCATCGTCCCGGCAAACGACAAATACACCGCGCGAATTCATGTGCTCGAAACCGCTTGCGAACGCCTGCAGAAGACACTGAGTGATCGTCCCCGAAATTAGAACGATCTTCCGGTAGCTACCTTCGCCAGAAGGTGGTGATGCGCCATGGTTGCCGACAATCCACGCTCTGACGAGCGTAGTTACGCAGGAACCCAATGCCGTGAACGATCTTCCGGTAGCTGCCTTCGCCAGAAGGTGGTGATGCACCATGGTTGCCGACAATCCACGCTTTGGCGAGCGTAGTTACGCAGGAGCCCAACGCCGAGAACAATCTTCCGGTAGCTGCCTTCGCCAGAAGGTGGTGATTCGCCATGGTTGCCGACAATCCACGCTCTGGCGAGCGTAGCTACGCAGGAACCCAACGCCATGAATGATCTTCCGGTAGCTACCTTCGCCAGAAGGTGGTGATGCGCCATGGTTGCCGACAATCCACGCTCTGGCGAGTCCTCATTCCGCTTCGCGGCACCCTAAATAATGAAAACGGCGGTTAGTGTATAATTTACGATGGCTGACGTGTGAGTTGGGTCGCAGATCGTGCTCCACTGGCGTCTAGA
>NZ_BAABRO010000031.1 GCF_039545035.1 Novipirellula caenicola | reverse complement strand
CATCGGTGATCGCACCGGCACTGGTCAGGCTCAGGTTGCCCGATGTGTTCACGCCGGCGATTTCGGTATCGCTGTCTTCCTGAATCGTGACCGCACCAGCGGAGTTGAACGTCAACGTATTGGTGTTGAATGTACCGTCGACACCGACCGTGATCGCCGAACCGCTCAGATTGGTGTTACCAGTCGCTGTCAGCACATCATCAGCGGATTCACCTAGTGTGATCGCACCCGTGGCAATCAGCGTTGCGTCACCGGTCACGGCAATCGTTGTGGCCGCTGAATCGTCATCGGTGATCGCACCGGCACTGGTCAGGCTCAGGTTGCCCGATGTGTTCACGCCAGCGATCTCCATCGCACTGTCTTCTTGAATCGTTACTGCGCCCGATGAGGTGAAGCTCAGCGTACCGGCATTGAAGGTTCCCGCCGGTCCCACATCAATGGACCCGCCATTGAATTTCGCGTTGCCACCAATGGTGATCATGTCGGCCGCGTTATCGTTCAGGACGATGGTTCCGCCAGACGAACTGATCGTTGCATCGTTACCAGCCGAAATCACGCCAACGCCACTGTCGGTCACGTTCGACCCAGCCGATAACACTAGGCTAGTAGCCGCCGTGAGGCTGATGATATTGATGGCGTTCAGTTCGTTGATGGTCGTTGCACCACCTGACTGCGATTGAACGTCAACGACGTTGGTCTTGACATTGACATCACCACCCGCGATCGCGAACAACAAATTTGCCTCAATATCTCCGGCTGGCGCTGTGATGTGACGCCCCGCAGACAGACTGACCGTAGAGCCTGCAGCCTTGATCGTGCCGCCGAAAATATCGGACGTTGCACCAGCAGCAGTCAGACCAACTGATCCGCTCGTTGCAACCACGTTGGTTGCGTTGATCGTGCCATCCGCTGTGACGGAAATCGAACCGGAGGCGGTAGTCACATCCGTCAGATTCAAAGCGCCAATACCATGTAGTAGCACATTTCCCGAGGTCAATGACTTAGCCGTGACAACGCTGCCGGCAGCCAGTTCCAAACGCGTATCGCCACCGGTGGTAAACGGCATGCCGCCGATTTCGTCTTGGGCTTTGAGGGTGATTGTTTTGCCAACACCTGGCGCGGAGAGGTCAGCGGTGGCGTCATCTTGCAGGTCGTTGATGCTGCCGCCGGTGCTTTCGACACTGATATTACCAGTTGTCGCCGTCAGTTGGTCAATGTAGATGTCGTTACTGTCGATGACTTGCAAGTCACCGACGCCAGCGGTGGCGTCGATGGAGAAGACGTCGATCTCCAGTGGATTGCCAGCACCGATGCTGCCACTTGTGGCGGTCATCACCAAGCGACCGTTGGCGGCGTCAATGTCCAAGCCGCCAACCGGATTTCCGGCGAAGACAGTGTCGCCGTTGTCAATGATGTTCCCTGTGGTCGTGGTGATCGTGACCGCCGCCGCCGCTAACGTCGGCACCGTGTTGTTGATGTGAGTCGTCTTCAACCCCGACAAGCTGATATTGCCATTCGCCGCCAGCAAAATCGTGCCGCTGCCAGCGTCAAAGAGGCTGCCGTCGGATTGTGTGATGACAGCACCGGTGTCGTTCGCAGTGACTTCAATGTCACCGCTGGTGCTGGTGATGTCGCCGCTGGCGGAGAAAGTAGCGTTGCCGCCGGTAGCGATGAGCTTGATTTTACCCGAGGCCGAAGTGATCACGGAGGTCGAGGCTATGTTCTCCGCTGCGGTAAGTGTGATCTTGCCGTTCAACAAAGTGCTAACAGCCTTGTAAATATTGATGCTCTGTCCTGATCCGCCAGCCGTCAGCACGATGTCGCCGCCATCGGCGGTGATGCCGCTGCTGGTTATGGCACCATCGACCGTAATTGTGCCGTCGGCGGTGACAATTGTCACATCGTCATCATCGTCAGTGCCGTTCTGATCAATTCGTGTAATCGAAACGTGATTGGCTTCGAGGATGTTGATAACGCCGTCAGCGTTGGTGATATCCAGGCTGCCGACCGAGGTTTCGATGGGATTACCCACGATTCCGACACCGCTGGCGGCGTTGATGACAACACCGCCCGCGGACATCAGGTCGGTATTGGTGGTGCCTTCGTTGGCATCGAGAACCGCACCGCTGGTGGTGGTCAGCGTGATCGAATCGGCCGTGTTACTGGTGGACTGCACCAAGCCGAGCGTGATATTGCCATCGGCGGAGATGGCAGCCTTGCTGGCACCAGAATTGATGACAGTTCCGTCAACCATCGTGACCACCCCGCCATTATTTAATGGCAAGGCTACCGTGTCGGCGGTGATTGTGATCGGATTCCCTGCAGCGGAGGCGCCATTACTGACCGTAACAACGTCGAAGATAATATCGTCGTCGGCGGTCAGCGTGATCGCGCCGTTGGTTGCCGAGACGTTTCTGTTGACTGTCAAAATACCCGCGTCCGAACCGTCCGCGTCGACATCGATTTCAACCATGCCACCGCTGGCGTTATTCGCAACACCGATCACGCCGTCGACTGTGTTGATCTGGACGTTGCCCAGGTTGTTGATGTGAATCGCAGAACCAGCAACTAAGGCGTTTGTCATATCGTTGTGTGCGGCAAGCGTTCCAACGGTAACATCGATGTCTTCACCGTTTGTACCGATACCAGCGCCGGTTTGGATTGCCAGATTGTTGACGGTGATGTCAGCGGTATCGGTACCGGTTTGGTCCAAAACTGCACCGCCAGTGATAAGCGACAATGTGCCGTAGCTAAAGCCTGTCTTGGGCTGGTTGATGGCACCACGCAAATTGATGTTGCCCGTGTTAATCGCCTTGGCCGTCTCGGTTGGATCGAGTTGTCCGATCTTGACGATTGCCGCCGTCACGAAGTCCAGCTCAGTGTCGGTCAGGCTCAATTGTCCAGCGGTCTCGGCACCCAGGCTGATTGCACGGGTGTCAGTGTAGGGGCGGATGACAACGTTGGCCGTGCCAGCGTTGACGGCGGACAGAATCGCGAGGTCATTTTGAACCAGTGTGACGTTACCGTTCGCGGTCGTTATCCCGGTCGTGCCGTCGATTCCTGGCGAAGCGGGAATCGTCACGTCATCGATGTCGCGGAACTCAAAGCTACTGCCTGTCCCTGAAACAATGGCCACCAACTCATCAACGTCATTGTCACCAACAAGCAATACGCTATCGGCAGCGGCAAGTTTTAGATTGGTAACCGTCAGCCTTCCCGGAATCGTGTCGGTAATTGTACTGCCAGTCTTAAGAATCAGCGTGTTAGACTTCGATGGCGAGATCGTGATCGGATTGGAAATACTGATCGCACCCGATTCTGATCCGCTATCGTTACGACCTATTTCGATGGATTCTGCCGTAATTGTTGCTAGCTCAGCGTTGCTAAGCACAATGTCGCCACCGAATGTTGCACCGAGTGAGATCAATTGGTTGGCTTGGCTGTTACGTAACGTGGTGCGTCCATTGACGCTCGAAATCGTGCCAGAAAGCCCCATCGATGAAGCCGTGATACGGATCGCATTATCTGTGGCATTGGCCGTTGAGATCAGACCAGAGTTAGTGAAATCACCGAATCCTAATCCGTCATAGTCAGAATCGATAATGATTGTGCCGGTGCCGAGCGTACCGATGGCACCCGTTCCCGAAATTGCCACGCTCTCGCGTGCACTTATCACAATGTTGCCCGCACCGCTCGTTTGAACAGTTGCATTGATCGAAATGATATCTTTGGACGTCATCGTCACCAGACCATTCGTCGCGGTGATTGAGCCGCCCAGTCCTTTCGCAATCGAACCCTCTCCAGAAACGTCGATCGCATATCCACTGGCCATATTGGACATATTGTTGATCGTCAATGTGGTTCCGATGACCTGATTGACAATCACGTCGCCAGTGACTGACGCACCCGTATTTGCTACCGTGAGGGTGCCTGCGTTGGTGCGAACATTCGTGCCTGCATTGGAGTTGATCGTGAGGTTACTCGCATTAATGTAACCAGTCGCTAGTCCGGCTTCGGACTTAACCGATCCGGTCGAGCTGGTAAGCGTGACGGGGACGTTGATAGCAGGATTAATTTGATCCAGCGTGATATTGCCAACTGCGTTCGCAGATAAAGTTGACGCCGCCAGTATTAAAGTTTTTGATTCGATTAGACCTTGTGAAGTCAGGGACACGTTTGTCGGGGCCGCGCCACCAGAGGTACCCTCGATCTTGTCAAAGACAAGGCCGCCCGAACCTGCTGCAATTGTGACATTCGCAGCGTTGGCTTGAATCGTATTTAGTGTAACGCTTCCCGCACCCGATCCTGTGATATTGACCGCCCCTTGCGAGCTGATGTTGGCACCGGCGTTGGCGGTGGTGATCGATTGTGCCGCCAGGGTGACGGTTCCTGTGCCGGTGGTCGTCAAGGTTCCGGCGAGCGTGATGGTGTCGTTCGCACCCAGGTTAATGTTGACGTTGGCGGCCAATGACATCGCATTGAGGGTAAGCGAATCGGCTTTAGTACCGCCATTGATCGTCAACGAGGTCAAACTCGTGGTGCTGATCGTTGTGTTTTCAAACGTCGAACCGGAGAGGATGAGGTTACTTCCCGATTGCGTCAGCATCGCGTCAGTATTATCGACCAACGAGGGCAGGTTAAAGATCGCGTTGGTAGCGGTTCCGGTGTTGGTGATCGGTTCCAGACCGGTGTAGGTAATCAACCGGTTGGCCCCGGCGTAACCGATGCCGGTGCCGACACTGAATCCTACGCTGCCGTCGTTGGCGTTGGTGTAGTTGTAGGTGTGAGTGGCGTACTGGCCGGCCAAACCAACCACATTGAGCACGTCGCCAGGCAGCGGGGTGTCGTGTCCTTGGCCGTTGACGATCAAGCCACCGGCGGGCAATGGGTTGCCGCCGGAAAAATCGACGGTGAAGGTGTCGTCGCCGTTGCCGCCGTTGATGGTCAGCGATTGGCCGGTCCCGGCCAATGACGCCAATGGCCGCGAATCGATGGTGGTTCCATTAACTTTCACCGCGACGTTCTCGCCGACACGAACGACCTGGATGGCGTCATTGTTCGCTGTGCCTGCGATAGTGACAGGCCCATCGACGACGATGACGACATCATTGCCATCCCCCCCAGCGTAGGTGATTCGCGCAGTCAGACCGCTGGTCCAGCCGCTATTGGCGTTTGTCAGTACCGTGCCTTCGGGAAGACCTGCGAATGTGCCCGTACGTGTTGCGGACCCGGCAACGTCAATGATCTTGAAGGCATTGCCAGCGACAATGGTTGCCCCAGTCAGATCTAGTTGCAAAGTTGCAGTCTCTGAACCGAGTGCTACCGTTGTCACGGTCGGTGAGGTCGCCAACAACGTGTCGTAAGTGGACTGGCTGGTGATATCAATCTTCAACTTGCCGGTATCGAAGTCCGCACCGCTGTTGAGGGTCAGCGTGCCTGTTGGGTCGACGGTGCCTGAGTTCGTGATGATCTGGCCGGTCACTGTCCCGTTGCCCGACAATACCTTGCCGCTACCAAGTCGCAATCCACCGGCGGCGTTGATCTCTCCAGTGACGGTTGTCGAGTTGCCTAGAATGGCTCCATTGGTATCAAGGATAGTCAAAGTGTGCGCAGAATTGACCACTACCGAACCAGCAGTCTCGAACCCAGTATCGGTCCCATTTCCAACAGTCGCATTTCCGCTGGTGACGACTTGCGCCGATACTGATGCACCTTCGATCCGGGACGTGAGCACACCGTTGACCGTCAGCGTCGAACTGGCGTCGATCTTCACAACATCAACGGTACCGACAACAGCCTTTGTTGCATTCCCGACGAGCGTGACCTCGTCCGTACTGTCACCGTTTTCCATCGATAGGATGATCTTGCCGGTGATACTGGTCAGCGGGATGGTCACTTTGCTGGCGGGCGTCGTTACATCTCGCGTGAAGCCAACTGAGGCCAAGCCGATCGGCAATGGGCTCACGTTGGTGTCTTCAATCACCAGATTCCCACCATCGACGGACAGTTTGAGCTTATCATTGCTCGCGGCGCGTACGTCCGTGATGAGCAAGTTACCCAAGCCATCAAGTTCAAGCTTCGTTGTTGCGATGGTGTAGGTTTCGTCGGTTGGTGCCGTGCCATTGGCGATGACATTGCCAGCGACGTCGGCCAAGCCATCGGTCGTCTTGACATTTAGGTCAATTGTGCCGTCACCCGTCCCGGTGGATACGGTCACGGTAAAGGTCGAAGAAACGCCTGTTGTTGGCGTGACCGAACTGATCGCCGCGCCAGTGGGAATCGACGTGCCTCCAAGCTCAAAGTCGCCAATGGCAACGGTTGTCGCATCAATCGGCTCACTGAACGTCACCAAGAAGTCAACGCTAGCAGCCAAAGTCGGATTAGCATCCGCCGCGCCCGTACGCACGATTGAAACAACGGTAGGTGCGAGAGTATCGATATCGAATTCTGGTTCGACACTGTAGGGTTCTTGGTCATTGCCAGCAATATCCTTCGAACCGGTGACATCAACCGTGACACCATTCTCTTCCTCATCGCCATCGACCAGCGTAAAACTGCGGGTAAAGACCGTGTCGCCCATGCTCCACGTGCCGACCGCAACTGGCGACCAACTTCCAGTACTGAAAGTAATGTTTGGAACAGTCGACGTGTCCATCGCTTCGTCAAACGTGACAGTTACTTGCTGAACCAGATCACCTTCGTAGACTAAGTCGGTGTCTACTTCTACAGATAATACTGCCGGAGCAACAGTGTCGACTTCGGTACCGCTGGAGATTCCGGTCTCGGCAACCATCGTGTTACCGGCCACGTCCTGAGCACCCGAAACATCCACCAGGACATCAGCCAATTCCACATTGGCATCGGCCACCGTGAAGTCGAGCGTGTAGGTCGTCGAATCGGTCCACTGACCATTGGTCGGACTAGTCAACGTCGTGCCTGCGTTGGTCGCAATCACAGGAGCAACACCGGTGTCCATGGCTTCGCTGAAGTTGACCGTCAATGTGACCGTCGCGGTGTCGTCGGCTTCGTTGATTAACGGATCCCCGAATGAAGCATTCACCGTCACCGTCGCTGGAGCAACAGTGTCGACTTCGGTACCGCTGGAGATTCCGGTCTCGGCAACCATCGTGTTACCGGCCACGTCCTGAGCACCCGAAACATCCACCAGGACATCAGCCAATTCCACATTGGCATCGGCCACCGTGAAGTCGAGCGTGTAGGTCGTCGAATCGGTCCACTGACCATTGGTCGGACTAGTCAACGTCGTGCCTGCGTTGGTCGCAATCACAGGAGCAACACCGGTGTCCATGGCTTCGCTGAAGTTGACCGTCAATGTGACCGTCGCGGTGTCGTCGGCTTCGTTGATTAACGGATCCCCGAATGAAGCATTCACCGTCACCGTCGCTGGAGCAACAGTGTCGACTTCGGTACCGCTGGAGATTCCGGTCTCGGCAACCATCGTGTTACCGGCCACGTCCTGAGCACCCGAAACATCCACCAGGACATCAGCCAATTCCACATCGGCATCGGCCACCGTGAAGTCGAGCGTGTAGGTCGTCGAATCGGTCCACTGACCATTGGTCGGACTAGTCAACGTCGTGCCTGCGTTGGTCGCAATCACAGGAGCAACACCGGTGTCCATGGCTTCATCGAAGGTCACCGTCAGCGTCACCGTGCCGGGGATATCTCCCTCAGTGACTAGGTCGTTTGCGTCATCAAACGCGACCGTGCTTACTGATGGCTGAGTCGTGTCGACAAGGACATTTATTAGCGTTGGAGTTTCATTGGTCGGGGTCGTAAAATCGAGGTCGGCGTTGGCTCCGCCCGCGTCTTTGATCGTGCCTCCATTAAGGTCGATCACGCTGCCTATCCCGATGCCGTCAGTGTCCGTTTGACCGTTCAGGACCGTGTAGCGGAACTTCAAGGCCGTTGTTGTCGAACTACTGGGGTCGTAAAAAGCTTGGACTGTCGCGGAACCGATTGTAACAGCAATTGATGGAACTCCCCCGCTAGTATCCACAACAACCGATTCGTCGTAGTTAACGGTAAATTCGAGAATATCATCCGCTTTGTAGTTGCCATCAATTGGACCGCTGACGGCGACAATGGCGGGGGCGACATTGGTGACCGTAATCGGGATGGTGATGGTGGATTCAAGCGAATCACTGCCGTCCCCGTGGTATCCATCGTCATTGATCGTCAAAGTCAACGTTGCCAATCCGTTCCAGTTTTCTGTGGGTGTGAAGGTCAACCCATTGAGCTTTGAATTAATATTCGCAATCGTACTCGTGCCGGTTACCGTTCCACTGCCGCCGTTGATATATACGGTAGTAGAACCATCGCCGGTGACCGTACTATCGACATTTGCGACGCTGATCTCGCCCGCGCCTGCGGTCACTTCAATCTTGAGCAGAAAACGAGGACTATCCGCGCCCGGACTACTGGTATCGACATCGCCGATCGTTAACCGATTTGCGTTTGTGTCATTGAAGACGAGCGGTGTGTCTTCGGCAGTGGTTTGGGCATCGGCCGACTCGTTGTTGGCAACCGGAATATTGTTGAATGCGATAAACGGAGCATCATTACTTGCTGTAAGCTCAACGGTCACGGTTTCGGCGGAAGATTCATTCCCAGCGGCATCAATCGCGACAACCGTGAAAGCCTCCAGGTTCTCACCATATAAATTGGCTGTTGGGGTCCAAGTGAGCGAGTTGCCAGGCTTAAGGGTGTCATCTAGCACAGCATCGCCACTCCCTTGAGTGAACGCCACGGTACCGTTGGCGATGGATTGAATCTTTAGTGCAACAACGCCCGAGTTATCCGCTGCAGACAACTCGACAAGTAATTCATTGTACGTTTTGGTGAGTGTCGTGTCTTCATAATCGCCGTCTTGGTAGTACTTGCTATCTAGCGTTGGCACGACTGAATCGGCATAAATGACAACGTCGTTGCCGGTGCCGCCAACGTATGAGATTCGCCCCGTGAAATTATCGATGGCTACGACTGCACCTTCCGCTAGGCCCGAGAAGGTTCCCGTGATTGGATTGGGGCCTTGGTTGTCTATGATTGTCATAATCTCGGTGTCAACATCGGCAGTTGCACCTCCGATTAGGTTCAGAGAACCATTTGTCAAGTCCACGTCCCCAGTGACAATTATCTTGTCGTAATCGCCGCCGGTAGCGGGTGCAGCGGCACCGGGCGTTGTGTAGGGCGAAATGATTTCAACGTCCAGCGCGCCGCTCAGCGTGTAGTTTCCATTGACCGTCGTGGTTCCTGGGCTGTTTCCAGGAGCATGCACACCGTCGCTCGGGATATTGACGTTTCCGTTGATTGTACCGCTGCCCGCAAGCGTTCCGTCGACCGTCAGCGATCCAGCGCCGGTGACAGCTCCATTGACGACGAGTTTGCCGCCGGAGGAGACGTGGATATCGCCGCCTGAGGCGGCGAGGCTGCCGGTGATGGCGAGCGTGCCCGCGTTGACAGCAAGCGTTGGGCTCGTGCC
The DNA here is from genome assembly GCF_039545035.1 of Novipirellula caenicola. NCBI lineage: Bacteria > Pseudomonadati > Planctomycetota > Planctomycetia > Pirellulales > Pirellulaceae > Novipirellula > Novipirellula caenicola. Next base: position 52,087 of record NZ_BAABRO010000031.1, on the reverse strand, counting down.
GGTGGATTTTTTGAGCGTGCCACCGGTGACGGTGACGTTCCCGCCGCTGATGGTGATTGCGGGAGAGTCGTCTGAGGCGCCGATTTCTTGTGTACCGAGGTCGAGAACGACGTTCACATTTGGGGGGGCTTCGGCGGTGAGGTTGGCGGCCTCATTGGCAGTCGCTTTGACTTGAATTTCGACCTGGTTCGTCACACCCGTTTTTGCTTGGACCGCCGTGAGCAGGTTTTGCAAGGATCCGCCAGCTGCGGTGAGCGTTAGTTTGGGTGTCACGCCAATTGGCGTGCTGGCGATTTCGCTGTCAATGACCGACGCGATGAGGTCAGCCGCTTCGCTTTCATTCGCTGGGATGTCAAGGTTCCCAGAACCATCGACGGCCTGCGTGCCCGTGGCGGTGACGATTGTTCCACCGGCGGGTAGCATTTCAACAGCGCGGGCGATCGATCCGGTGGAGGTGACGTAAACCTTGTCCGAAACGACTTCTGCAAATCCTTTGTACGCCCCAAAGGTGGATCCGTGGGTCGGGTGCAGTTTGTCCGGGTAATGCAGGATGCGGGCTTCGATGGCCAAGGCGTCTGGTGCGGTCAGTGATGAGGCGTCAATGTCGAAACCACCGATGGTCCAACGGGTGCCTGTCGCGTCAGCCCTCAAGAAGGCAAAACCGTTATCCGGCGCAAATTCCAGATCGTAGACGCCGCTGCCTGAAATGCCCCGGAACAGCGTATTACCAAGATCAACGGAAGTGGGCGGTGCAACGCTCCCAGTACCAACACCGTCGAATCGCAGTGCTGATCCCCACCCGCCGGTGATTTCAGAGCTCCCGCCACCAAGCTCAACACCATTGAAAGACAGGCCGGATACATCGCTATATCGCTGAATGCCGATCATCTGGGTGCGATATTTACCCGAGACATCAATATCGGATAGCGCGATGGTGCCCGAAGGACTTACGCCGGTACCGTCGCCTGCTCCCACTCCACGGAACTGGATACCAAGCTGAGCGCCGCTACTGCTGGGCGATTCCACGCGATTGCCAACCAAGCTCAGGTTGCTGAGCGTTGCGTTGTTGTTGTAGCCGAAGAACTGAATGTCACCTTGGCCGCCGCTGCCGTTGATACCGTTGTTGGCAAAGTCGAGATTGGTGAGGGTTACCGAATCGACGATTGCGGAGACTGAAGGGTCGCTGCCGTTGTACGCTGATGCGCCTAGGTAGAAACCTTGGCTCTTGAAATTTTCCACCGAGCCGTTATCCAGGCTGACGGAGGAGACATTGGCATTGCCGTCAATACGCAGCCCGATATTGGCTGTGTTTTGACCGTCCAAATTTACGTTACTGATCGCAACATCCGCGTTTGCAGGAAAGCTTGCACCCGTGATGTTAATGACGTTGCCGGAACTAGCCTGAAGCGTTGTTGTCGCGTTTCCACCAACACCCGTCGCTCCGACGATATTCACCGGTTTGCTGATAACAAGGTTTTCGGTGAAAGTGCCTGCAGCGAGATTGATCGTGCCGCCGATGCTGGGGAGATTGTTGATGGCGTGCTGGATTGATTCTCCAACCGCCACGTCGACGGAAGCCTCGTAGGAAATCGTCACAGCGTCATGGGCGGTGAAGCTGGTCGCTCCTGTGGCGCCTTCCATTACGCTAAACGTTTGGCCGTGGGTGATTTGGGCGGAAGGCGTGAACGTCCACGAGCCAAGGCCATCACTAGCATTTCCATCGCTTGCATCATTACCAACGTCAACAAATGTCTCGATGCCATCAACGTAAACTGTTGATCCTGCAGTCGCTGTTCCTGTAATGGTCGGTGTCAAATCGTTTGTCGACGCCGTGTCCGCGGTTACCCCTGCGATATCGGCAAAGTCTTCGCTTTCACCGATTCCCGTAATGTCGGCGGCCAGTAGTTCGCGCCGCTCGAGCGTTTCTACGGTGACTCCCGCTTGCTGCGTGCTGGCGAATCGCGGACGACGTCGGCGGTCCGTTTTGCGTTCAAAGCTAAACAACCACGGCAACATCGCGGTGTAGGGAACCGCTGGACGCTTTTCGATTCGCACGATGAACGGTGGATCGGTAATCATCCGCACAATCGCCATCAGACCCAAGCCGATCTTGGCTAGCCAGGCACCGCGAAAGGCTTCGCGGAAACGCTCGAGTCGAGCCGCTCGCTTCTCGGCCCATGATTGCCGCCGTGATTCGAGTCGGTCGGACCAACGGCGAACCCGCTGACGCAGTTTTTCGACGCGAGAAAGACGATTGAGGCTTGTACCCGAGAGATTGGAATTGCGGCGAAGGGACATGGTGAGTTACCTAATGATTCAATGACTTGGGGCGAAGAAAACGACTTCTAAACGCGTCCGGCAGCATCGCGTACCTAGAAGAAGAAAAATAATTCAGCAACAAAATGCGTTGCACATGGTGGAGTCCGCGTCTCTAAGGACCATGTCGTGCAACAAAAAGGCTTCGTAAACGCGAAGAAAGCCGAAGGTCCCCCATGTGATGCGGTCGACGCAACATTGGGACCATCGGCTCGTGACGCACAATCACAATCGCAGGGGCTCGAGGCATGACGACGGCAGGGGGTGATAGGTGAACAGGCGATGCCATACGGTGATTTCACGGATGGAATGGTTGCATTTGTTGGCCGCCATCAAGCGGCCTTTCTCGTTCGCTCACGCCACATCATGTGCGTAAGCGGACCAATAAAATCGTTTGTTCATGCGGGGGGTAGCATCCTGCTCATGCCAGCAGCAGCATAAACGATTGAATATGCGGGGGGGTAGTGATGGCGGAAAATTATTTCGCAATCACCTCGAAGAAACACCCGTTCAATCAAGCAGACCGCATGGTGAGGCGTGTTGCGTGCCCGTAACGCACCATTAGTGGATTGGTCAATGCCTTTGAGGGATTTGCGTTTTTTTTCGTGTGTGCGAAGGTCACTGACGATTTGCGACGGAGCTTCGGAGGTGAACAGAATGGCACCCCCCAAAGGCATTGGGTGGGTTTCTCATCGGACGGGTCGTGTGGAGTTCGCGAGGCAGCGCGCCATTTTGCACAGCTCGGGTGCATGGGGTGGTGTGTCCGGTCACCTGGGGGTTGCTACAGCTCCGGTGCAACTGCGTCGCTCTTGCAGACGTTGTTGTCATGCGCAAAAAAACTGATTCTGTTAACGAGGAAAAAAGGGACAGGGCTAAGATGGAGCGGGTGGGGCGGCCCTCTGGGGGACTGGTGGCGGCTAAAGTTCCGAGCTCGGGTTTTGGCCGAATTGCCAGTTACCGAACGCTTTAATCACGTCAAACGTTCTCCGGTGTTTTAGCACAGGTTCGGATCGCTCGATCGACTTTGCAGCGTCGGTTGAACCACGGAGCCGACGAGGTGAGTGGCACTGAGAACTTGGTTCGATCGTGGCCCGATTCCTAGCGAAATCCGGCATTTTGGTCGCCGATCGTTGCCGCGGTTTTCCATCGCGAACTCATTGAATGCTGTGTTGATTTCCCCCATCTCGAGGTGACTCGCTGAAGCGTTCACGCTCATTTCGAGGAGGCTGGGGACGATGCGTTTCCGTTCGCCAGCGAAGCGAACCGATGTGCGCTAGATGTGACCGTTTACACTTGTTTTTCGCTCGTTAATCGCCTCGGGCATTTCACCCTGAAGGGGATTCTTTCAGTGTGCTACGGACACAGCATGTGCAACACATTGTCCTTTCGAGAGTGCTTGTTCGGCCTGTTTGTCATTCACCGTTGGCGAAGTCGGTTCGCGAAAGCAAAAGGGGACATGCAAGGAATGAAGGATGTGGTTCTAGCGGTGGGCGAGCACAGCAATCCGAAATGCCCCGAGGGCCAACATCCTTTTCAAGAAAAGTCGGACAGTCTGAGACCGAAGACCACAGGCGAGGTGAGGTTGCCAAGTTGCAATGCGACTTGGCGGAATGCCCGAAGCGAAGTTGAGGAGGTGCATCAGAATGGGATGCTGTTTAGCACATTAAAACTCAAGTCGACCAATGCAATGCCACGCATTGAAGCGTGGCATTAGGGAACGTTCGTGCTGCATGATTCATTGCACACTGCGCAGTGGAAGGAAAGGTCTTGTTTCGCAGGAATGTTAGCGAGGCATGCTTTGCAGCAGTTCGGTAAGATTGAATCGGGCGTACGGTTGCTCGGCGGCGGGGGCGTTGTGGGTGGCGTTGGCAACGTAGAAGACGCCGTCTTCGGGGATGAAGAGCACGTTGTGGAGGTTCGACTTCATCGCCACGGGACGACTCATCAGCCATTGGGCGGCTTCGACGTCGATCTCGCCGTATCGCTGCTGGATTCGCTCTCGCAGTGTTTCCAGTCGTGAACCCGACGACAACGCCAACACATTGGGGATTCCATCGCCGAGTCGTGGATCGCTTTGACCTGGCATGATGAACTCGATCGATTCGGGATCCGCTGCGACACCGACTGCTTGCCTGCTCTTCCCGTCGGCGAACACGTAGAAGTACTCACACGTTCTCGGCGAGTCCTGCCACAGCGTCATCACTTCGTCCAGCGTCGAGCATTCCTCGAGTGCCCGCCGCATCAAAGTTGCCATCGGCACGCCATCCCATTGGCCTTCGCCATGGCCGCCCATCTCGCCGAGTGATATCGCTTGGTCGTTCATCCCGCTGACGCTGCCGATGAATCCGGCATAGCCAATATTCGCAAACGCATGCTTACCGTCGACCGCAACAATAAAAGTGGTCGCGGCATCTTGCAGTCCAATCGTGGTCATGTAGTCCAAGACGCGGCCGTGATACAGTTTGCCGTCTTTGCTTGCGGGGCCCGAAACGGCGAAACCGGAACAGTGAAACAGTTCGGGAAAGACGTTGATCGCGTGTGCCGTGGATGGATCGATGTTAATTGCCTTGGCAAACGCCAACGTTTCACGCTTATGGTCTTCGGGAATGTGCGGAGCAAGTCGAGCGTAGGCCGCGTCCAAATCGTGCCGAAACCAACGCCCGGTGCGAATGGTGTTCACGGTTCCAAAGGTGTACAGCACCGAATCAATACATCGCTGCGACTCGACGGCCAATAGCCGGCCATGGGCGTCGCCGATCTGCTCGGGCGTTCCTTTTAGCAAGACAACACGTTGGCCATCGATCCAGCGAAGTTCGCCACCGGGAACCTGGCGGGCTTTTGGCTGTGGCGACGTCAGCAGTCGCGACGGCGACAGAATCTCTAGTGCCCGTCGTGTCCCGCGTGTGATGCTGCGTTCGAGTTCCGGACGCTCAAGCACCACTTGTTTGAAATCCACCCAGTCGTCTACTTTTGCCATCTCGGGCAAACTGTCTTGGATCGTCAACGTCCCGCGGTGTTTTTCGCCGACATTGATCTCGATTTTCTTGCCGCCGTTGTGGAATTGCAACGAGACGTCGTTGCGGAGTGTCCAGTGCTGCCGATTCACGTTGAAGTCCATCTTCAATAACCCTGTCAACATGTGAGCGACCGCCTCAGAGTCGGTTTGCTGAAGCATTGGCACGACCATTGTCAACATCGAGCCACTTCCGACCAATCGGTTGGTGATTCCCCGCGGTGACAGTTGGTCCGACGCATCCACATCGCCCGATCCGAGGAAGACGGTTTGATGGTGAGGCAACGCAAACGCGGTCGCATCGGTCCGGCGTCGAATCCGCACGCTGTAGTCGCTGTGGATCAGGTCCAGGTCAAACGACTGGTCATCGAATCGGACGAGTCGCCCGTCAACATGTTGGACTTTGCCATCGAGAAGCACATCAATGTCCAAGGCAACCGCAAAGGAATCGGCACGTCCTGATAAACAGGAAAGCAGCGGCTGCAAGTTGTCGCCAAGCCGCGTTGCATTCGATTCGGCATGGATGGGAACTACCGTCACGAGCAGTAGTGAGAAGGCAAAAACACGTAAGAGAATGGCAATCATATTGAGTCGGTATTTCGTGCTTGATGGGGGTAAAGAACAGGCATTGTTGTCGATTCGATGCAGCTGATTGTAATGCAAATGCGGCCACGCGAGGGTGGGGGAAGCCGTCGCTGTTGGCTGGGCTTCGCGGGGGACTGTGAACGTGCAGGACAGTGAACGCGAGGGCCGGCAATCTGGGCCGCTATTTGCCACCGCGTTTTAAGTGCGGCGTTTCTTAGGGGCGACGTGTCTTAGGGGCGACGTGTCTTAGGGGCGACGTGTCTTAGGGGCGACGTGTCTTAGGGGCGGCGTGTCTTAGGGGCGGCGTGTCTTAGGGGCGGCGATGCGATGTGGTTTTTCCAGCGAAAGTGGCTGGGTTTCGATTTTTTTGTCGGGACGGTAACGATGGCAATCAAAACGCGACTAAAATGGGGGTCTTCCTCCCTATCCATCCCCCCCGTAATCGAGAAGTCGCGTGATGAATCGACTGTTCCTGCTGACTCTAGTGACCTGCCTTTGCTCGGGAGCTTGTTTTGCCGAGGACAAGTCGGATGCTTGGCAAGAAAAGAAAGCCAAGCATTTCAAACCGCTTAGTGAAGATCAGCTAAGTAAGATCGCAAGTGCGGTTCCCGAGCAGTTGGCGGCCGAGCCGAAACAGGATCGACGAGTGCTGGTGTTCTATCGCTGTGAAGGATTCGTTCACGGCTCGATTCCGTATGCAAATGAAGCGGTCAAACAAATGGGACAGAAAACGGGGGCGTTCGAGGCCGACTTTGCCGACACCTATGACGTGTTCACCCCCGAGAACTTGAAGCAGTACGATTGTATTTTGCTGAACAACACAACGGGAATGCAGTTTGAAACCGCCTCGCAGCAAAACGCGTTTCTGGATTTCATCTCCGGCGGCAAAGGCTTGGTCGGCTTCCACGCGGCGAGCGACAACTTTGGCCGTCATCCCGAGTGCCGTGCGATCGTGGGCGGCGAGTTTGGTGGACATCCTTGGACCGCAGGCGGCACATGGGCATTCAAATTGGATGATCCCGATCATGTGCTCAACCAGGCATTCAATGGCAAAGGGTTCTGGCATCAAGACGAGATCTACCAGTACAAATCGGATTCGTACGAAGGGCCTGAAGTGCTACGGATCCTGGTCAGCTTGGACATGAGCAAAGAAGAAGTTTCCAAGCGGATCAACGATGGACCTCGTGAAGTGCCGGTGTCGTGGATTCGCACCGCGGGGGACGGACGCGTGTTCTATACCAATCTGGGCCACCGCAACGAGACGTTCAGTCATCCGGTCGTGCTCAAACACATGCTCGACGGCATTCAGTATGCGATGGGTGATCTTGCCGCGGACGCGACTCCGACGGCAAAAGCCGAACCGACAGAAGCTGCACTGGCGCCAGCCAAGTGAGTTGCGGCGGGCACTGTCAATTTTTCCAGGCAACTGGGGAGAGGTCGGATGGGGCCTTTAGGCTTCGTGCGGGTGAGGGATGGCCGCGTGCACGCGAGGCGGCGTGCGGCGTGGATTGCTCGGACGGCCCTCACCCGAGCAATCGCCGGAGGCTCTGCTCGACCTCTCCCAAACAAGTTTGGGAGAGGTGGCATGCCGCAAGACAGCTTCGCACGCGCGGGGGCATACCGCAGTCACCTTTCCCGAGCGCAGCTGGGGAAAGGTTGGACGGGGCCTTTAGGCCTGGTGCGGGTGAGGGATGGCCGCGTGCACACGAGGCGGCGTGCGGCGTGGATTGCTCGGACGGCCCTCACCCGAGCAATCGCCGGAGGCTTTGCTCGACCTCTCCCAAACAAGTTTGGGAGAGGTGACATGCCGCAAGACAACTCCCAACTCCCAACTCCCAACTCCCAACTCCCAACTCCCAACTCCCATTCTCCCATTCTCCCATTCTCCCATTCTCCTGAGTTTCAATCGATGCTTTACTTGACGAATCAATTCTCCACCGCGGTGTTTAGCAGCTTGTTTGCTGTCTTGTTCATGACCGGTTTTGCGATCGCCGAAGAGCCCGCTGCTTGGGCGGCGAATCCGGATTTGGTCAAGAAGCTGAGTGCGAAACGCTCGTTCAATTACGACGAATCGAAGGTGCCTGACTACGAGCTTCCCGATCCGCTGACGATGAACGATGGGACCAAGGTTAGCTCGGCGGGGCAGTGGATGACGAAGCGTCGCCCCGAACTGTTGGAACAATTTCGGAACTTGGTCTACGGTCGTCGCCCGGACACTGCGTACCAAGTCACGTTCGAAACGACAGCAGAAATTGAAAACGCGTTCGAGGGACTGGCCACCGGACGCGGCATGAAGGCGATCATCACGGTCGACCAGCGAACGTACACGTTTCCCTTTGTTGTGTTTACGCCGAATCACACTACGGGAAAAACGCCAGCGGTGGTTGCGATCAACAATCGCTATTTCATTCCGTTGGAAAAGGCGGTGAGTGAGTCCGATCCGTATTGGCCAGTGAAGACGTTGTTGCAACAAGGCTATGCAGCGGCGACCTTCTACACCTCGCACGTCGATCCCGACAACAAGAATGATTACGCCGATGGGATTCGAGCTTTCTTTGCCAACGGCAATCCGCCCAGCGATGACGCTTGGCGTAGTTTGTCGGCTTGGGGATGGGGAGCAAGCCGAGTGTTGGATTATTTATCGACGCTGCCCTCGATCGATGCCAACCGGGTTGCCGTCGTCGGGCACTCACGCGGCGGCAAGGCGGCGATTTGGGCGGCGGCCGAGGACGAACGATTTGCGATCGCGTACAGCAACAATTCTGGCTGTGGCGGCGCCGCACTGTCGCGTCGCGGCTACGGAGAAACGGTTAAGCAAATCACCACGGTCTTTCCCCATTGGTTCACGCCACAGTTTGCCAGTTATGCGGACCGCGAGCACGAGCTGCCGATCGACCAACACGAAGCGATCGCGCTGGTTGCACCGCGAGCGGTGTACGTGACCAGTTCGGACGAAGACCTTTGGGCCGATCCCCGCGGCGAATATGCTTCGCTGGTCGCAGCCGCGCCGGTGTTCGAGTTGTTGGGTAAAACTGCGATCGATGAACCGACAATGCCGCCGCTCGACGGTCAGCGGATCGTGGGCCAAACCGGTTATCACGTCCGCAGCGGTGGTCATGGGCTCGGCCAAGTCGATTGGGATTTCTTTGTTAAGTTTATGGAATCGGTGTGGAGGTAACCGAGTTGCCGGGCGCCTCGCCTGAGCAGAGGTTGCGGGAGCATCGCGGCACAAGTCACTTCTCCCAAACAACGTTTGGGAGAGGTGGCATACCGCAGTCACCTTGCCCGAGCGAAGCAGGCGATTAGATGATGCAACCTTTTGGGGTGCCGATACAAAAACAGCTGGCCACGGGAATTCACCCGCGGGCAGCTGTTTTGAAATATAATTGGGGTGGCGCGTGGGACCCGGCCGCTGACGCGTCGCGGCTCAGTAGATCAACAAGCCGCCAAGAGTTTCGTCCGCTCTCAATTGCCTTTCGTACGCCGCCCAACGTGACCGAAAGTCTTGGCGACTTTCGCTACGACTACGGCGATGGCAGCGTCCGTTTATCGCTCAATGGCTTCTACTTTCACGCTAAACGGGTGGTTTTTATAGCGGTGCGGTGCAAGCCGCCCGGTCAAAATCGAACGTTTGACTCGCCGCAACCGGACGGGCCCCGCGCCGCTACTAAAGTGGATGGCATTGGCCTTAAGGCATCGGCTGGCGTGCGGGACCCGACCGCTGACGCGTCGCGGCTCAGTAGATCAACAAGCCGCCAAGAGTTTCGTCCGCTCTCAATTGCTTTTCGCACGTCCGCCAACGTGACCGAAAGTCTTGGCGACTTTCGCTACGGCTACGGTTACGGCTACGGCGATCGCAGCGTCCGTTTATCGCTGCCAGGTCGCGGCGGGCTGCTGGGCAATTTTGGCCTTCGATTCACGCAGTGTGTGACGGTAGTAGCTTTCTAGACACAGCGTTGCCATTGCGGTGGTGTAGATCGATCCGCCGTAGCCTCCCCACACGCTTTCGGTGGGCCATTGCCCATCAGGCAACTGGGTCGACAACAATCGCGACTGAAGTGCGCGGTTCCATTCTTCCCACGCCTCGTCTTGCAACTGATGAAGCGCGAGCGTGGCGTAGTACCAATAGTAGTAATTGTCTTGCCCAACGCCCGGTTTCTGTTGCAACAACGCGACTTCCGCTTCGTCGATCTCAGCTTGAGGCACGCGTTGGCCGATCAACAAGCGAGTCGCTAACGCTTCGGCGGTCATCGTACGGCTCGGTGCCTCGCCGCCTCGATAGCTAGCCAACCCGCCAGTGCGGCCAGACCGGACACTGCGCAAAAAACGCTCCATTCCGCGAACCGCCGCATCGCTGGGCTGAATCCCTGCTCGGCTGCCTGCATCTAATACCATCGCTTGCCAACCGAGCTGACTTAAATCTCCGGTGTCGCCCTTGGTATAACGCCATCCGCCGGTCCCCGAATGCTGCATGCTTTGCGTGTACTGCATCGCACGCCGAGCCGATTGGATCGCTGATGCATCGTGGGTGATCGCAGCGGCTTCGCACATCGCCAGCGCGGCCATGCCGTGGGCGTAGGTCGCCGCATAGATCGACGCGTTGCCGGCCAACGATCCATCCGGTTTCTGATTGCGGATCAGGTAGGCCAAACCACGATAGACGTTGTCCGCATATTCGCCTTGCTGATGCGTTTGCCCGGCGCCCATCAGCGACAACAGCGCCAATCCGGTCAACGCCGTTTCGGCGCGTGAACCGGCCCCGCCGCGGTTCATCCCCAGCGGCTGTCGCTCTTGTCCCGCACCGCTGGAATGAGGATCCCAGGCGCCGTCGGCACGCTGGTGAACGGTCAAATATTTCAGTGCCGCTGCAACGGCGGCCTCCGTTTCCACATTGCCGCCGGTTTCAATCAGGGCTTCGGTTTTCGCGTTTCCGACCCGGTTGGCAAAATCGTTCTGCTGGGCTCCGGCCACAAACGCTCGCTCGGCAGCGGCTGCCGAAACGGGAACCGCCTCGACCGTTCGCGGCGTGGGCTCGGTACGCGCAACAACGGGTTGGGTCGTGGGTTCGGGTGTCGGTTCGACGACGGGCGTGTTCACCGGCGTCTGCACCATCGGTTCAGCCGGCTGCGGCACGGGAGGAGTTTCCGGCTGGGGCTCGAACAATTTCTGGAAATCCGCATCGAGGCTATCCATCATCGAATCGACTGCCGTCGTCGACTCGGCTACTAACGATGGAGGCACAATCGATGGTGGTACTTCGACTTCGGCTGCATCCGACGCTGACGATTCGATTTCCTCGCTCTCCGCTTCCGCCACGTCAGCGACTTCGGGATCGACAAGCGAGTCGGCCAAATCGGAAACCGGCAACGGCGCGATCGTGGGCTGATCCTCGGCTTGGGAATGATCTTCACGCTGCATCTCGGGATCAAACGACGAGAATTCGATGTCTTGAATGCCGATGGTGTCGTCGGAATCCGGATGGCTTTCCGCGCTCCCGCCGGCGGGTTTGGGCAGGTAGGGGACCAAGCACAACAGGATTAGATGCAGCACGACCGAGCCGATCAGGCAGATGATTCCCGCTTGCCGGCCTTGGCGTTTTTGTCGCCGAAACAACCAAATCGTGATTAGCAGCAATGCCACTGCCACCGCCGCGACGGCGTACACCAACCGTCGATCCGCCCACAGCGAATACGAGGTTTGCAGCGCGATAAGCGATCGGTCTAACGAAAGGGAAAGCACGTCGTCACCGTCGAGGAATCGAAGTCTCAGAGTTTGCTTTCGTGTGCGAGAAAAGGGTTTGCCCGCTGCGAAAACCGCAACGACAAACGGTCATCCCCGCCGAATGCATCAGCGGCGGGTGCTTTTTGCCGACAATCCGACCTGTTGGACCCCGCTGCTGCGAACCGCGTGCAACACTTCGGCCACTTGTTGAAAAGAGCTTTCGCCATCGCCGCGGACCGCGACTTTGAGTGCCGGATAATTTGCATGTTGATTGCGAAGCGTCTCGGACAACTCGGCAATCGTCACAGGCGTTTCGTCGAGGGTCAGCGAACCATCATTGGCCACGACGACCACCCGCTCGTCAGGCACCCGCGTCATCGAACGCAGATCACCCACTGAAGGAACATTCACATTAATTCGGCTTTCTGCCTCGCTAAATTTACTGCCGACCATAAAAAAGATGATCAGCAGAAAGACGACATCGATCATCGGCGTCAAATTGATCGTCGCATCCTCGGCTCGTTCACGTCGAATTGCCATAATTTCACTCGATAAAACGTTCGTTCATCACCCCTGTGGGATAGGCTTCCAGCCTGTCATGTCCCCTGTGGGATAGGCTTCTAGCCTGTCATGTCCCCCCGTGGGATAGGCTTCTAGCCTGTCATGTTTTCCGTGTCCTCAACTTCCGGTGCTGCGTTTCAGCTTGTTTTTGGACCGGCGAAAATCGTCAACGGCTAGTTGGTTTTGTGAACCGGTCGCGCGTCAACAGCCGGGTCCCACGCGTTACCCGGTGCCTTACGGCCCACGGCTCACGGTTTTGATTTGCGTTTGGATTAAATCAACCAGTCGTCAAGCGTTTTGGATTGCCTGTCAAATTCAACGAAAGTCTTGCCGGCTTGTTGATCTAATGAAGTTTTCTGCGGCAAGGGTGTATGGTGGACTTCCTAGTCCGTCAATGGCGCATTCGACGGACTAGGAAGTCCATCGTACGAATAAAACAACAAGCCGTTGACGGCTTCCGCTACGGCCAGCCCAACTTTCAAGCCTTTACGTATATTCCCCAAAAAGCCCTCCCACTACGCTGCACGTCGCTTGCGTTGCGGGCGTGCGTTGCCAGAGTTCTCGAGTCCCTCAGCCGAAATGCAATCGACGACTCGTTGGCACAACTTGTCGATCTCGCCCAAGTACCGATCACTTTTGCTACTGAAATACATATAGGCCAAATAAGCCGGGATGGCGACCATCAATCCACCCGCCGTGGTCATCAGAGCGGTACTGATCCCCGATGCCAGCATCTCGGGTCGACCGATCGATTCCTGTGAACTGATCGTCTCGAACGCCTCGATCATCCCCAACACGGTACCCAACAAACCTAACAGCGGAGCGACGTTGCTGATCGCGTGAAACACACGGACGAAGCGACGCAGCCCATCGGCCACTCGATCGCCCGCATCCATCACCGCTTGTTCAATTTCAAACATCGGACGTCCCCAACGACGCACCGCGGCTTGGAACACCTCGGCCACCGGACAATCAAACTCTTCGCAGATCTCGGTCGCCTCTTCGTAACTCAATTGGCCATCTTCGACACACTCGGTGAACCGGCGAACGAACGGGCGGGGAATCACGCGTCCGCGACGCAGCGCCACCAAACGCTCGAGCGACAAGGCAAATACAACCAACGAGCAAAACGCCAACGGCAACATCAACCAACCACCCTCGGCGAATTTGCCCAAAATGCCTGGCAGTTGCCATCCTGCACCGGCGTCGGATTCTGCATCGGCCAACTCGGGCTCGGAAACCGCATCAGCCTGTGGTTGAGCCGACGGGATCGCGGTCGACGCTGGAATCGTGGGAATCCCGCTATTGAACTGGGCCGGCGCAGGTTGAAAGTTGTTCTGACCGTAGCCGTTCTGCTGAAAATTCTGTTGTGGGTATTGCGCTGTCGCCAATTCCAAATGAGTCATCCACCACAGCGAACCAACCCCCAACACCACCAAAGGTGCCACCCGCGACAACAACCCGGCAACATGAGTCGGTTGTCGCTGACGCACGCGGGGATGCAACCGCGCGGGGCGAGGTTGAATTGGCTGAGAAACAGGGAAATTGCGATCGCTCATCGTCGTAACGTTTTGTTCGGTGTGTTCGATGGTGACCCAGGTTTTGTCGGCGTCGTACCGTCACTTGGCGACAACGCGGCAAGCCGACGACTGGCTAGAACAGCGAACTCGCTATCCCCATGTCGGCTAACTAGAGTCGAATAACAAACCGCAGCGTCCCGTGTCCTCCCCAATTGCTCAAAAGATTTCCCCGCCTGGACCAACGAAGCGACCACCCACGTGCCATCGGGGTCAATCCCAGCCACCCCGCGGTAGGCTTCGATCGCTTCGACATACCTCTGTTGCAGGTAATACGTTTCACCGATCATCCACTGAGCCCTTCCTCGTAGCGATGCGTCGACTTGGCTGCTGCGAACGACCGATTCCAGATCGCTGCGAGCTTCATCAAATCGCAACCGGCGTATTCCAAGTTCGGCTGACAACATTGCGACCAGTGCCGTTCGGTAGCGATCGTCACCCGCCGCCGCGGTTGCCGCTTCGACTCGCTGCGTGGCCCGATCCACTTCGCCGATCGACACCTCGGTTTCTGCACAACGCAGCAGCGTGGCGAAATCGTCCGCTCCCAATTCATCGACCACATGACACCACCAAACGTGCGCTTCGGCTCGGCGACCGGTTTGCATCAACGCCTCGGCAAACAATCGTTCCATCGTGATCGTGCGAGTTGGGTCCTGTTGGGCGGGCGAGGTCGATTGCGATGCCAACGCCAGCATCGACCAACGCTCGTGTCGGCCAGCCCAGCGGCAAGCCGATTCACGTGATTTTGCTTGAATCGTCGACGTTGCCGGCGGCGACAATAGATACAACGCCAACCGTTCCGCGTCCGCAGCGACCGGCAACTGACTCAGCAAATCCGCAGTGGTTTGGCCCGTTTGGTCGATTTTGCCAAGTCGGTTGACCAATCGATCCCACGCGTTGGAATCGCCTTGAGCTGCGGCAATCCGAATTGCAATCGAGGTCATCGCGGGCGTTAATTGATCAAAATCACGCCGCAGCACCAAATTTCGTAGCGGTTCGGGGATCTTGTCGATGTCGACGGCCCCAAATTGATTCAATACTTCTTTGGCTGCATCCGAATCGGGCCAGCGATGGAACAACTCGATGATCATCGCTTCGGCCTCGTCATCGCGACCGACCTGTTTCAAACACGCAATCCCCGCCTGTGATGCACGGGCGGCGTCCGGGTGATCGGGATAGGTTTTTAGAAACGCAATCATCCGATCCGCAGCTTCACCCATCCGTTTGCCCGACATCGCCACCGCCCAGGCGGCTCCCAGCATCGCCGTCGGCTTTTGTGCCGGAGCGGCGTGTTCGGCAGCTAAAATGTAGGCGGTTTCCGCAGTCGCAAGGTCCTGTTTGGTCAACGAATCGCGACCAATCCGCAAGCAAAGATCGACCGCCAGCGGCGTTTGCTCAGCAGTGATTCCTGATTCGGCAACCAAGGTTTTCTTGAGCGTCTCGGTTGCAACGTCCAACCGTCCGGCGTGAACAAACAACGAAGCCGCAGCGAGCCGAACCAAGACCACGGTTGCCGGCGGCAAGGTCTTGCTCGCAGGCCGCTCGAGTGCCGCGTTGGCGCGGGAAAAAAACTCTACCGCGTTCGTCGCATCCCCGGCGTTCTGGAATGCTCGGCCAATCTGCGCCAACGGCAACGTCAAATCGATGTCCGGCGTTGGGGAATCCTTGAGCTGTTGGTCCAGCTTGCGAGCCACTTGCGACGCATCGGCGAGATTTCCCGCTGCAAAGTGCGACTGGATCAGCGCATACAGCTGGTGGGGGGAAGGCTGTGTCGAGGCTGTATCGTCTATCGGTGCCGACAAATCCTCCACCGCCGTGGCAGCAGAATTATCCCCTTGCTGCGCCACCCCCACTCGGGGTGCACATGCGAACACACCGATAGCAACAAGGATCGCCACGGCGATCCTGTTGGACGAGATTCGGGGCGGCCAATCCATTGGCAACTCAGAAATTCCTTTACTGATGAGATCCGCGTCGAATGATTTCTCTACATCTTCTCAAATACCCCAAATTGCGGATTTGCCGCAATCCCGGCTTTTCCCCGGCGATTTGTCGGTTCTGTTGCGTAAAAGAGACAAAAACAGAGCTAGGCTCATCCGGTTCTTTCATCTACTCTGTAATATGCGGTAAATAAGCTGTATTTCGTATTTCACGGTCCTTGTTCTTTGGCCTTACCTTCCTGATCCCGAGCAAAAAACTCTTCGCATGCTGAAAGCACTCGAACTGGCCGGGTTCAAAAGTTTTGCCGATCGGACCCGCTTTGATTTCCCCGATGGGATTACGGTCGTCGTCGGCCCCAACGGCTCGGGCAAATCAAATATTGTCGACGCTATCAAATGGGTTTTGGGATCGCAGAGCGCCAAGAGCCTGCGGGGCAAGGACATGTCCGACGTGATCTTCAAGGGATCACAAACCCGCGGTCCGGCGGCATCGGCCGAAGCGACCATCGTTTTTGACAATGCCGACGGCTCGCTGCCCGTGGACGCCCCGGAAGTCCACGTCACCCGCCGCGTCTATCGCAGTGGCGAAGCGGAATACCTGATCAACAACCAAGCCGTCCGACTGAAAGACGTCAAAGCCCTGATCCGCGGCACCGGCATCGGGATCGACGCCTATAGTTTGATCGAACAGGGCAAGGTCGACCGCATGCTGCAGGCGAACGCCAAAGATCGCCGGGCGATTTTCGAAGAAGCTGCCGGGATCAGCCGCTTCAAAGCCAAAAAAATCGAGGCGGAACGGCGACTCGTTCGTGTCCAACAAAACCTGACCCGACTTGGCGACATCGTTGACGAAGTCGCGTCGCGGCTAAAATCGCTGCGTAGCCAAGCCAGCAAGGCCGAACGTTATCGACAAGCCTCGGACCGACTGAAGGAACTGAGGACGCAAGTCGCGTGGACCGATTGGGCCGATCTATCGAACGAGCTCGAAAAGTTCGAACAAGACCTGACCGACGCCGTCGCTCGTCATCAAGAATTGCAGACGCTTCGCGAATCGATGACCGAGCAGCGACAGGCTGCCGACATGAAATTGCAAACGATCGCCGAGCAAGCGCGTGCGATCGAAGAGAAACGCTCGTCGGCCTTGCAGCGGATCGCTGAACTCAATGGACGACGCTCGGCTGACAACGCTGCGATCAAGGACTTGCGATCGAGCATTGCTAAATCACTGGTTCGTGTTCGGTTGCTGCAAAACCAAGCCGGCTCGGCCGCGGCGGAACTGCGAAACGCCAACGAGCGTCTTGCTCAGTACGAATCCGAATTGGCGGCGGTGCAACAACGAGGCAGCGAAGCCGAATCGCGACGAGACAAGATTCAAGTCGAAGTCGACGAGGTTCGCAAAAAACGCGACGAAGTCCAACAGAAACATCTCGCGCTCGTTCGTCGTGCTGCCGATCTCGAAGCATCACGACAACGCAGCGAACAACAGATTGCCGAAGTCACTCGGTTGTTGGCCAATTTGGGCAAACGGATCGCCACCGCCAAAGCGTCGCTGAGTGAAGCCGAAAAAGAATCTGAACTGGCGAAGAACCGCGTTGCATCGCTCGACAAGCAAATCGAAGATGCGGCCAAAGAAGTCGGGCTGGCCGACGCTAAGCTGCAAGAGAGTCGACGCACGTTGGCACGGCGACGCGAAGAAACATCGGCACTGAAAGTACGATTGCAAGGGGTCACCGAGCGGTTGAGCGTGCTGTTGGACCTGCATCGCCGTCAGGAAGGTGTTTCCGGAGGCGTCCAAGCGATCCTGCAAGAAATGAGCGGTTCGGACGACCCGATCGCCAAGACGATGCACGGCATTGTCGCCGAGTGTTTTGAAGTGGACACCCACGTGGCTCCGCTGATTGATGCCGCACTCGGTACGCGAGCTCAATACGTGATCGTCAGCGGTGGTAATTTGCAAGACGCGATCTTGTCGGGCAAATTTAAAATCAACAGCCGCGTCGGACTGATTCGACTCGATGAATTGCCACGTCGACGCCCCGGCGACCGGATCCGGTTGGATGGACTCAAAGGGGTCATCGGGCGTGGTGACCGAATGATCAAGTGCGATGCGATGTTCGAACCGCTTGCGCGACATCTACTTAGCAGCACTTGGTTGGTCGATTCGCTGGCCACGGCATTGGGGTTACGGAAACTCAGCGGTGCGGGACTGCGATTCGTCACCGCAACCGGCGAATTGCTGGAAACCGACGGCACCGTTGTCGTCGGACCGGCCAACATCTCGACGGGCCTGGTGAGCCGTCGTAGCCAAATCACGGCCGCCGAGCAAGAAATCAAACACTACCAATTCCAATTAAAAGAAACCGAGGCGGAATCCGAGCGATTGGCTTCGTTGGTGGACGACCAAGCCGCCGAACTCGGACGCATCGAGCAGAAACACCGCAGCCAAATCACCGAGCGAGCAGCGGCGGTCGCCGATCTGCGTCATGCGCAAGAGCGGTATCAGTCGCTCAAAACGGCGTACGATGAACTCGATGCCGAAGTCGCCGCGGCCGACCAAACTCGTACGACCGCCGAGCGTGAATACGCTGCCATGGGCAGTCGCATCGCCAGCGGCCAACAAGAGATCGAAACACTCGAAATGGAAGCCGCCGAGATTGACGAGATGCTCTCGGGCGCCCAAACCGAATTGCAATCGGCCACCAGCGAAGTGATGGCGATCTCGGTTGACATCGCTCGTGCGGAACAAAAGTACGAGGCGCTCTCGACCACGATGCAGCAACAGCGTCGCGACCAAAGCCAACGCGAAGCCGCCGTGGCCGAAGTCCGTAGCCAAGCCGAACAAGGACGAGTGCGGCTCGACGAACTGACGCTGCGAGTGCTCGAGGCCACCAGTCGGCTAGCGACGCTCAGCTGGGAATCGGATGCCAGCACGCACGAGCTTGCGTCGCTCGCCGAAGCGGCGGCAAAGGTTCGTGCCGAGAATCGCCAAATCGTCAAAGCCAGCGAAGACGCGATCAAGCAAACCAGTGTGGCCAGTGAAGCGGTCCATTCGATTACGGCTAAACGCGATAACGCAAAAGTCCGCCGCGATACGTTGGCCGACCGATTGCTCGAAGACTACGAGATCGACCTTCGCAACTCCGAACCTCCAGAGGATCTCGAAGCCCCCGAAGATCGCAAGGCGGTCGAAGACGAAATCACCGAACTACGCGCCCAGTTGCAGCGCACCAGTAGCGTCAACATGGAAGCACTCGAAGAACTCGAGGGGCTGCAATCACGCTACGATGAACTGCACGGCCAATACCAAGATTTGACTGCCGCCAAAGACTCGCTGCAACGAATCATTGGCCGGATCAACGCCGACAGCCGACGATTGTTCCTGGATACGCTCGAAGCCATTCGCCAGAACTTTCAAAAGCTTTATCGCAAATCGTTCGGCGGGGGCCACGCCGATTTGATCCTCGAAGAAAACGAAGATCCACTCGAAGCGGGTGTCGAGATTGTCGCCACCCCGCCTGGTAAGCCAAGCTTCAGCAACTCACTGCTTTCCGGTGGTGAAAAGGCGTTGACGGCGGTTGCGCTGCTGATGTCGATCTTCCAGTATCGCCCCAGTCCGTTTTGTGTGCTGGACGAAGTCGACGCACCGTTTGACGAAGCGAACATTGGTCGTTTCGTAACGGTGCTGAATGAGTTCTTGGACCACTCGAAGTTTGTCGTGGTCACGCACAGTAAAAAGACGATGACCGCAGCGACCACCTTGTACGGCGTCACGATGCAAGAGTCGGGCGTCAGCAAGCAGGTCTCGATCCGCTTCGAAGATGTCAGCGAAGACGGCGAGATCAACGAAGGCGAAGCGGCTTAATCCGCCGAGTCCGCCCGTGGTTGATCGCTAGTGACGTTCGGTCTCTTGTCGCTGTGCATTTAGTGAGCGGGCACCTCGGTTATTCCGATTGCTTTTCGATCTTGCCGAACGCGACTCGATCTCCTGCATCGCCACTTGGCTGCGTGAACTTGTCTTCACCGGCATGGATCACGAGCGCCCGCCCGACGATCGAATGCTCGCCGCTTAACGAAATCACCGAGTCGTCGATTTCGATAAGCGCAATGCCTTCCTCGTTCGCTTCGATATTGCCAAGATCACCCACGTGGCGTTTCTGATCGGTCATCTTTCCGTGCGGTTGATCGGTTGGGTTGAAATGTCCGCCCGCGGATTTGCCCGTTTCTTTGTCCGACAGATCGCCATGTTCATGGATGTGAAAACCATGTTTGCCGGGAGTCAATCCAGTGACCTCGCCACGAACCTGGACCACATCCCCTTGCTGGGTAAAGCTAACCGCTCCCTTCACTTTACTGTCACCAATCGGCACCAATTCGCACATCGCTTTGATGGTCGTGTTCGAGTCGGCATCGGTGATATCACGAGTATCAAGCGACGAGGCTTCCAGCTCAGGTGTCACGTCTTGATTCGTGGCATCGTCAACGTCTTGATTGCATCCCGTCAACAGCAGTACTGACAGCCCCAACACAGGAAAAAGTCGCAAGCGCATCTCAATTCTCCATTTCAAAATTTGAAAGACCAAGCTCCAAGGGCAAACCAGAAACAACCGATACTCTGGTCACCCGTAGCGTTTTTTTTGAGGGGGACGTGAAACAATAACGATCACCCCGGACTGCGTTCCAATCTCGTCAAACCCGGCGGTCGTGCAGCCATGATGTAGACGGCGTGCAGGATGCCTGGAACGATCCCACAAAGCGTCAATAGACAGTTGATCCAAAAATACTTGCCGATGCCAAATTGCACGTACACCGCGGCAGGGGGCAAGATGAATGCAATTAGTAGACGTATGAAGCTCATCGCTGCTTCCCGATTTAGAAACGTTAGTTATCCGGCGTTATCCGTGCATCGACTACGATTTTCAATCGGATTCTAAATCCGATAACGGCGGCCCGGACAAAGGAACCACAGATCGAACAAGTTGCAAACGATGTGCCATTTCGTCTGCTAGAGACACGCTTCCGCTTCCAACACACGGGCTCTTCGCAACATGCAAAATTATGCATGACGGATGCCTGGCTTCTTCACATCTGCCAAGCTTGTGCTCATCCAGCGAAGCGATCGTTGCGGGGTGACTGTCGTTTTCCCTTAGCTCAGCAGGTCGACAGGTGTCTTTCGGTAGACGAGCCGTTTTCGCCAACGCCATGAAGCATTTCGGAGTCGTGTTTTGCCGTGTCATCACACCCGACGCGTCAGTTTTGAAGTTGCGCTTTTGTATTTAGGGGCAAAGCCCCGGACGTTTACCTAGCCCAGCCCAACGGGCTGGGACCAAGAAAACCAATGAATTGTAGGGCCAACGGTCCGGCCGTTTACCGGGACATAATGAGGGCGGCTAGCAAATGGCCGGGCCTTTGGCCCTTAGGTTTCTTTGCATCGAAAACCTAGCCCGTTGGGCTAGGCTAGGCAAATTGCTGGGCCTTTGGCCCGAAGAACGAAAAACAGCAACTTCAAAACTGACGCATTCGGGTTATGAAAGATGCTTTGCAGCGTTGGCCGAAGCTGCTATGGGGATTTCACCCAATTACTCCTGCATGCCAGCTTAGCGGCTCGGTTGCGACTGCAGCAACGAATCCGGCGAATCCGTTTTATCCACTTTCCGAATACGGACATCGTGCGGCGCGGATACGTTGGTCTGCTTTTGAAAGTAGGTTTTGATCATTTCATATTGACTGCCGTGCTCCTGCAACTCTCGCCCTCGGGTAAACGTCTGCTGGTGATGGCCGCCAGCGGCAAGCATCGAATTCGTGGCGACGCGGTACTTTCGCTCAGGGCTCCATTGGCGTGGCTCCATGTGGATGTCCTCAACACGCTCGCCCAGCGGCTTGTCACGGTCATAGCGGAATCGCATTCCTGAAACCTGGATCATGCCACCAACTTTTTTGTCGAGATCCTTTGTAAAAACATTCTCGACCGCCTGCTCGAGAATCTCGCGCAATTCGCTTCCGGAAAGCTGCATCGTGACGACCTTGCCTTCGTGGGGAACGAGCTGCCGAAGCTGGGCCGCGGTGATCGGCCCCGGCGGAATGGCCACCCCATAACCCACACCGGGCAGCAAAGCCACGTCACTACTGGTCGTTTCGCGAAGGATGTCCGCAAACAGGCTGTCGACGGGCGACTGCGCGTCACGTTTCCTCGGCTGTTGGCCTGCCAGCGTCTGGGCACGAATCAACCATGAGGCAGCTTCGCCAATCGGCTCGTCCATGCGATCGCGATGGGGAGCAATGATTTGTTCGACAAGCTTGTGGATTGCCGGATCCGGATTGAATTCGCTTGCCAGCAGCGGATACAAGACGCGTCGATGCTTGACGATGCGTCCATCCTCGATGAACAAGTCCAACCGCCCCAAATCCGAGCCGTGTGCTCCGGCTTGAACGATCAACGTCTGACCAACCCGCCGTGCTTCGTGCATCCGGTTATGACTGTGTCCACCGACAATCACGTCAATTCCTCGCACCTGCTTGGCAAGCTGGATGTCGGCGCCGAGTCCGAGATGAGTCAACGCGATGACCAAATCGACGCCCTGGTTGCGAAGCTCGTTGACGAACTTTCTGGCGACGTCCACCTCAGGATCAAACGTCATATCTTGAACGTTTTTTGGTGCCGTGGTCCACGGGGTTTTGGGGTAGGCAAGTCCAAACACGCCGACCTTCACGCCATCGTAGTCCTTGATCATGTAGGGGCGCGTCAGCAATTCGCCGTTGTCCTTTCGCCGTACATTAGCAGCAAGCGTGGCAAACCCCGCAGATTCAATCCGCTGCATCAGCGTGGCACCACCAAAGTCTGGTTCGTGATTGCCGATCACCACCGCATCGTACTGCAGCGCATCGAATACTTGTGTCAACGCTTGACCGTGCGTCAATTGCGCGATCATCGTATCACCGATCAGGTCACCCGCGTCCATCAACAACAGGTTCGGCGATTCGGCGCGGACGGCAGCGATGGCCGATGCCAAACGAGCAGCTCCACCTAGCTGCTGATCCTGAAGCTCTCCCTCCCATCCACGCCACGCCCTCAGGTGACCATGCACGTCGTTCGTGTGGAGGAGCGTGATCATGGTTGGCGGCGAATCATCCTGAGGGCTTAGTGGAAAGGGAGATAAGCATACCCATCCATTTGGCTGTTGATGTTGACGGTGGCTGCCGAAACAGCGACTTCTACATCCGACGCAACATCACTAGTGGCAAACCCATGATGAGCGAGAGCTTGGCCGCAGACGTAAATCTTCACCCCCGCTTCCTTCAGCTTGCCGATCAGTTCGAGGTTTGGATTTTTGTTCTTTCCTTTGGCATTCAGGTAGGGATCGGTGTGCTTTCCATAACCTGTGTCCGATAGCGCAGCTTTGGTGGCAGGGCCGTGCAGGATGATCGCCATCTTAAATCCGTTGTCCATTCCCGCTCCGGCTTCGGAGTACTGATTTAGGATCAGCGCGGCACGATCAAAGCCTTTGATCACAGAGCCAGATTTTGCATCCGACGTAATATCCAACAGCACCTTCGAATTCGCTTTGGGTTGGTGGGCAGCGTCCGAAAGGGTGACGATCCCGCCGTGATCTTTGATCACCGGGTACTTGAAATTGGGCTCCCCCGTCGGGTCGGCCGCTTGTCCGAGAGTTGGCATTACCAACAGAAGCAGTGTTGCAAGCATAGGAATTGTCGATCGCATCGTTACTCTCACTTTTAAATTCGGGGGAAAGGTTAAGAACGGGATTGCAGCAATCAAGTCGTGCTTTCCTCGGGTTCTGGACGATCGAAATCGATCAACCAGAAACTCAGCAAAATCAGCGCCAAGCCGGCTCACGGGAACGCTTCGCAATGAGATATCGACTTCGTTCGCTCTCCAAATGGGATGGTCGGCAATTCCGAACGAGGAACCGCGACGCGAGTTGTGTGGCGGCGAGCACGTGTTGAAACTTGTCCACCTAAAATGAGTGCAACAAGAAAAGACATTCCACATCAAATCAATCTGCCAACGGCCTCGTCACTCAAGCCCGTGCAGGTTGCGAACGCTTGCGTCTCGCACCAAACCAACCGGTGCGTCGTCGGCGAATCGAAGGCCAGAATCGCCGAACGATTAAATTCACCAACTCTTGATCGGACAACCGATCAAAGGCGGTGTCTCGCACAATTCGCTCCTCCCGGCTCAGCCGAATCGCATGGATCTGCTCCAGCAATTGTGATCTCCGATTGCTCTGACACATCGACTTCGTCAACACGTTTAGCATGTCCTCGCGGGTGAGCCGTTTGAGTAACACGTCCCCTATTTCCTGTTGTGACGGGCTCAACCGAGTGTCGTAGCGATCCCGTAGCGTGCGGACGATCTGAACGACGTTGACGACTAAAAATAGCGACATCCACGATGCAGGCGCGAACATCGCATCGGCTTGGCAACAGAAAAAGATGATGCCAAAAATTAATCCCGCACACGTCAGAACACGTAGCCACAAAATGTCTTTGCAGAGGTACGAGCCGAGGTAGAAAAGATTCGCGACATGGATGCAATGATCAGCTGTCATCGTGGGGTTAAGGCTCGACAAAAAGGGTCAATGGAAATGGGGACGTAATAGCTCAAGATGTGATTTCTGTTCTTCCAATTGCCAGCGATCAAAATACTGTTCGGCTTTCGCGATCTCGCGAACCATTGGTCGGATAATGGCCACGTTGCACCGAAACGAACCAGCGTTACGGCGTCTACTGCCAACTCAGCGTTGCGTATCGAGTCGCGAATTCGTCTCGTTTGCGACTCGGTCCGTTTCGCGTCCGACGTCAATATCAGGCACGCAGTTTGCTAATCTCGTGCCATAGTCCCCAATCACCTTTGTGCCCCAACTACGCCTAATCGGACTACCTTTACATTGATGGACTTCTCTTACTTGCGACTCCGTTCCGTTTTGACGGGCAGCATCTACACCATGATTTGCCTCTCGATTCTCGGTTGCCGCGACCGGGATTCGATGCAGCAATCGGCCGAGCGTCAAAACCTTGCCGTCCGTCCGGTGGTGGCCGTCTCCTCGATCAATCCCTCCAACTCTGATTTCGGCCGTCAACATCAGCTGCCGCTGCCGAGCACCATGGCGGTTTTTGACTACGAGAAGCAACTATTCAAGTTTTTGAGCGAGCGTCAGTACGTTGAACTGGGATGGCGAAAGGACAAAACGGTTCGCGATACAGGTCCCTACATCGACGGAACCTACTACGGAACTCATCCTGCGGTGCGAGTCTTCTATTCGCCGGGGATCACCCGTTGGCTTGCCGAAGGACGCGTCGGCCCGATCGCCGATGGGGAAATGATCATCAAAGAACAATACGCTCCGCCAGCAATCCTGCATCGCGATAAATCCGAAGCCGAACTGCGCGACTCATTGGAATCATGGACGGTGATGATCAAGGATTCCACCGGCTCGCATGATGGTTGGTTCTGGAGCAATCCATCGGCGGATGCAGAACCGTTTGACTATCACGCGAAAAACGAGCAACCCTATTCGGGGTTCGGTCTTTACTGCGTACGCTGTCATGCATCGGCCCAGTCACCCGGCGTCGAATCACCGGCGGACATGGCAAACGAGTTCACCTTTGCATCGCTACGAAACATCGAAGGGTTCCCTGGCCAACCGATCCTTTTTCGAGTCGACGATTCGTGGCAAGCTGCAGCAGATCAGGAAGCCGATGACGAAGCCAGTGGGGGCGATACGGATGCAACCGAGACATCGAAGGTGGCCAAGGCTACGGCAGATCAGGCATTTACGGCGCTGTACGACTCGATCAAATCGATACCGCTTCAATCAATCGACTGCCTGCCACGCTCGAGCCATGACTCGGTCCCCAGCAGTCGTTACCAAGCGAAACAGTTCTTTACGTCCAATCAATGCATGAATTGTCACGCTGGACTAACCGGTCCGCTGGGTCCCGTCGGATATGTGCACATGGATTCAGCGACGAACGAATACGGGGGCGATGGAGTGAACGTTTCGCCCTACGGTGAATGGCGGTGGACGCCGATGGGTTTGGCAGGCCGCGATCCTATTTTCTACGCTCAATTAGAAAGTGAAATCTCCTTGATTCGGCAACAATTTGGGGAAGGCGACGAGTCTCGGCAAATTTCGGAAACGCTAATCGATACCTGTTTTCGTTGTCATGGCCCAATGGGCTATCATCAACGCCGATCGCAACACGGTGACGTCGAAAAAATTTCGATGGCCGATGTGCACGGTGATTCCGAAATCGGGGCGCTCGCCCGTGATGGTGTTAGTTGCATGGTTTGCCATCGCATCAAACCACCGGCCCAACCCGAAGATGATCAACGCCCCTATCTGCAATATTTCCTAGAAACTTCGACCACCGGAAATCTGCATCTTGGTCCGCCCGGTGAACTCTACGGTCCCTACAAAGACAACGAGGTAGCCGGCTACGCAATGCATCATGCGACCGGGTGGAAACCAGTCCACAGCGACTACCTGAAAAAATCGCAACTTTGCGGAACCTGCCACACGGTTTCGCTGCCAACCATTGATCGGCCGCTGGGCGATGATGATTCTGGACCACTAGTTGATCCTTTAACCGACGCCGAATCCGTTCCGGAATTCAAGCGATTTCACCATCACATTGAACAGGCAACTTACTTGGAATGGCTCAACAGCCAATTCAATAACGAAACCGATCCCGATGCCGTTCATGGTCGATCGTGCCAGGATTGTCATATGCCGAGCAAGGTGTTTGCCGACGAGAACAATGGGGCCGAAGAACCAGTACGCACGCGAATCGCTGCCATTCAAGATACAACATACCCCGACGCAGAAAACTTAGCCGAACACAAACAACTCGACATTCCCATCCGCGACGAATATCGGCGTCACGGTTTCGCGGGGTTGAACGTCTGGCTGCTGGAGTTGACCAAACAATTCGATCAGCAAGTTGGTGTCAAACAACAGGATCTGATGACAGGTTCAACGCGTGGCGCCGAGCAGGCGATTGCCGGCATGGTGCGAACCGCGCGACACGAGACCGCTTCGATCAAGCTAGACATTGTGCCTGAATCGACAACCACCTCCAACACACTGGACGCGAAGGTCACCGTCACCAATCTCGCGGGGCATCGATTTCCCACCGGCGTCGGATTTCGTCGCGCGTTCATCGAAATGACGGTCTTTACAACAGACGAACAAGGTAACGAATCGATCGTTTGGTCGTCTGGAAAAACCAACGAACTGGGTGTCATCCTAGGCGATGACGGTCAGCCACTGGAAACCGAATTCTTCGCTGGTGACGTCCCGGACGAGTCGCATCAGCCGCATCATGAAGTAATTACTTCCCAGAATCAGGTTCAAATTTATGAGACTTTGCTGAAAGACAATTTTGGACGCTTCACGACCAGCTTTGTTCGCGGCTGCGAGAGCGTGAAAGACAATCGCTTGCTACCCAAAGGATGGTCCGCCAAAGGTCCCGGCGGCGGATTGGATGGTCCCTATCTAAAGGCGACCCTACCGGGACCGATCGCAATGCAGGACAGTGACTTCACCGACGGCAATGGACATGACATCGTGCACTACCAAATTGCACTACCGGCAAACGTTGATCGAGACGAAATCCGCGTACGAGCAAGCCTCTATTACCAAGCGTTGCCTCCCTATTACCTGCGGAATCTATTCAAGACATCACCCGATGGCGGGGCGACGCAATTGCTCCATCAAATGACAAGCCGACTTCAGTTTAAAAACTCGCCAATCCAAGATTGGAAGCTGCTTATCGACCGCCAAGAAACGTCGCTCGTGGGCCTAGAAACGTCGCTCGAGGGCAGCGACCACACGTCGACGCCGGCATCGGCCGCTGCACCAAAGTGACCGTCGTCATATGGCCATCGACTCGAGCTCGGTGAGCGACTCGACCGCAATTTCCAGTATTCGCTCGACGTCCGAGGCGGGGTCTTCGGCAGAGCAACGCTGCAGCACGTCCAGCGATAAGCTTGCCGATTGCAGACGATTCCGAATCGCATGCCGGTGCTTGGACGCAGCTTCCATCGATTCGGTATTGGGCGAGTGACTCAGCCATCGGTTGGTGGCAGATTCATCCTCGAATAATGCGTCGGACATTGTGACCTCGACCAAAGTGGTTTGTCGGTCAGTGCGATTGACTCGAATCACGACTCCGAGCTTATCGAAGCGGATGATTTCCGAGCAAGTTGAGGTCAGTGCAACCATTTGAATGTCTCCTTACATAGTTGACAGATGAGGATTTTTGACCTTCCGTTGGCTTTTCCTTGTACCAGCTCGTCTATGCAATCAGCGTGCCGACTGTGTGATTGAAATGGGCAAACCGTTTCAATTTGGTCCTGGCACGCCGGTTGCAGTGAGGGGACGTCCTAACCCGAAAATCACAAACAAGATATAGATTGCGATGAGAGACGAGTTTTCCAGTATCAACGTGGGCGAAACGTTTTTGCACCATGGCGATCGATACCGCAAATTGGACGATCATCGAGCACTGTTGGTGAGCGATTCCAAAGACAGCGAATCAAAAAAAGGAAAGGCTTACCACTTTTATGCCGAGGAACTCGTGACCAAGATGTCGCCGATGGAGCAGCGGCATTAGTTGCGGACTGCGAGTCGCGCATCGACTCGATCTCGAGAATAGATCTGCTCAAAATCGCCTGGCAACGCGTTCATGGCTTCACGCACTTCGTTGATCTCTAGCCGACACTTGGATTGCCAAGCACCTTCTCGTTCTATTTTCCAGCCTGATGCGAGAGCCCCTTTGTTGGGTCGAGGACCCTTCTCGCAAAACCATTTTGCAAGTGTTGCTCGATTTTCTCGAGCATCACCGCCTTGTCGATCGGCTTGCTCAGATAGTCGTTACACCCGGCCTCGATACACCGGTTCATATCACCTTGCATGGCGTCGGCAGTCAACGCGATGATCGGGCCATGGTAACCAAGTTGACGCAAACGCTGTGCGGTTTGATAACCATCAAGCCGTGGCATCTGCATGTCCAACAAAATCAGATGGTACACCTGTCCTTCATCGATCGATCGTTTGACCATGTCAATCGCTAATTGGCCGTCTTCGGCTTCACTGACACTAGCGCCCGCTTGGGTTAAGAACGTCTTGCTCAAGAAACGAATGTCGCGTCGGTCATCGACGATCAGAATCTCGGCATTGACCGTCACCGATTCTTCCGAAGTCCGCAAAGCCTGATCAGCCGTAGTCGGTGAGGCGACATTGGCTGCAGCGACTTCCGCCACGGCAATTGTGACAGTGAATTTGCTGCCGCGTCCCAAAACACTTTCGACTGTGATTTCGCCGCCGAGCATTTCGGCCAAGCGTTGACTGATGGCAAGTCCCAATCCCGTACCGCCGAACTCGCGATTGACATTCCCATCGCCTTGAGAAAACGGCTGAAACAGATTTGCAAGTTGCTTTTCACTAATGCCGACCCCCGTGTCGATAATATCAAAACGAAGTTGGCCGGATACGAATGACACCAGCAACGTGACGTCACCTTCAGGAGTGAATTTGATCGCGTTGCCGACAAGATTGATCAAAATTTGCTTCAAACGCTTTCCATCGGATCGAACCCACGCTGGCATCGGCGTCTGGTACTGTACCGAGAGCTTGATACCTCGCTCACCCGCACGAACATCCATGATGACGCGAACGTCTTCGATTAGCCGAGCAAGCGAAAACGTCTCTTGAGCGATGTCCAATTTCCCTGCTTCGATCTTGGACAAATCCAAGATGTCATTGATGATATCCAATAGGAAGTCACCATTGCGGCGGATCGTACGAACCCACATCGATGCTTCATCATCGTGAACCTTTTCAGCGATCAAGTCCGTGTAGCCTAAGATCGCCGTCATGGGAGTACGAATTTCGTGACTCATGTTGGCCAGGAAGGCACTTTTCGACTCGTTCGCCGCTTCGGCTTGTTCACGTGCTTCGCGTAGCGATGCTTCGAATTCACGCTGCTGCGTGATGTCAATCAACGTTCCGATCAACTGTGTCGCGCGGACCTTTTCGCCTTCGCCGGTATAGATCGGCCGTGCATGAATCCGCACCCACCGGATTTGCCCATCACTCCTTAGCACGCGGTGCTCGACGGTGTCGCTGACGCCTTCGGGCAGCGTCAGCAGCCGTTTGAAAAAGCGGAAACAAATCTCGCGGTCGTCGGGATGAACCCAGTCCGGGATTTTATGATCCAGAACATATTGCTCGGCATCGTCTGGCAGACCAATCAGTCGCTTGAACTCATCGGAATACCCAACCGTCCCGGCGATCAAGTCGGCGTGCAGCATCCCGAAACCAGCGGCCTCAGCCGCGTTTCGCAAACGTTCTTCACTGATCGAGATCTTCCTCACTGCCTCGTGACGATCGTGCGTGTCGATCACGCTACCAACATACCCGGCGAAATTCCCATCTTTGTCAAAGCGTGGTTTTCCAGCATCAATGACCCAGCGATAGGTACCATCTTTTTGTCGCAAGCGAAAATCGATCTCGTATTCCGCTCGCTGTTCCGCTGCGGTTAAAAATTGATTCTTCGCCGCTTCCTGGTCATCGGGATGAACGGCAGTGGTCCACCCCAATCCGTGCCCCTCTTCTTCGGATTGGCCGGTGAAGTCATACCAGCTCTGCGACAGAAACGTGCAGTAATGATTTTCATCGGTCACCCAAATCATCGCGGGCGCCGCATTGGTCATCTCTCGGAATCGCACCTCGCTCTCGCGGAGTTCCGCTTCGACCATTTTCGCGTGGCTGATGTCACGAACTTCGATCACGGTTGAAACCGGCACGCCGTGGCGGAAAATCGGGCTAGCTGCACACATCACCGGAAACGACGTGCCGTCTTTGCGGAAAAACAAATCTTCGTGTGCACGCACACTGAAATCCTCAGGCAACGCACGATCGATCGGACATTCCGCCATCGGATAGGGGCGTCCGTCGGGATAATGGTGATGTATCAGATCGTGTAGCGGTTTCGACCGAATCTCGTCTTCATCAAACCCCGTCATCTCGAGACAGGCTTGGTTGCAATAGGTCAAGTAGCCCTTTTCATCCATCATGATCAACGCATTGGTCGAGTTCTCGGCGATCGTGCGGACCAGCTCTTCGCTGCGACGCAAATTGGTTTCCGCCATGATCCGGTCATGAACGTCAATGTTCATCCCAACCCAGCGGCGGATTGATCCATCGCGGTTGCGAATGGGAGCGGCTCGCACCTGGGTCCAGCGGTAATCGCCGCTGTGGTGCCGCAGGCGAAACTCGTGGTCTAGCGCTTTACCAGTGTCAATGCAATCCTGCCACGCCTGCCTAATGCCATCGCGATCGTCGGGATGGACGACGTTGACCCAACCGTTTCCAAGCCACTGCTGGTAGGATTGTCCAGTAAAAGCACGCCAACTCGGTGAATCTTCCACGACTCGGCCGTCCGCATCCGTCGTCCATACAATCTGGGCTGCCACATCGACCAGTGTCTTGAACAGCTCTTGGCTGTCGCTCAGTTCGGTCACATCACTAAAAGTGACGACGATGCCATCGTGTTCGCCGTCGGTCCCTCGGTACGCGGTGACTCGGCGAATGTAGGTGCGACCGGCAATCTGTCCGATCATATCCTCGATTTCATCGTCGTCTGACAACGTGCGCGGATCGGGAAGCGGCGGCATCCCCTCGACCTCGGACGCAAATTTTGTCAGCTTGCGACCAACATCACTTTCACGCAGATCGTAGATTTTTTTCACCGCGGGCGTGAAGCCACGGATACACAATTGGTTATCCAAAAAGATCGTCGCAATCCTGGTACTGCGAAGCAAGTTTTGGATGTCGTTGTTGCTGCGGACGAGGTTCTCGTTGCTGGTTTGCAATTCCTCTTTGGATGCTTCGAGCTCTTCGTTGGCCGATTGCATCTCTTCGTTCATCGAAAGCAATTCTTCGTTCGATGACTTCAGCTCTTCATTGGACGCTTCGAGTTCTTGGACCGTGCGTTCAAGTGCGTCGCGAGTGCGCAGCAGCTCGAGCTCTAATTGCTCGATGACTTGCCCCGCAGTCGAGTCGACGAGTCCGCCGGATGCTGCTGCGTTGATCGAATCATCGTTGATAGCAGCTTGTAGCGGGGAACCGATGCGATGAAAAACGACCAGGTGCAGACTTTGATCCGATCCCATCTCGGGAATCGGCTGAACCGTGATATGAACTCGCTGGATGCCACCTTCCACCGGAATCGACATGCCTTCGGACAATGCCCGACGGCGATGCTCTTTCGATTCGCTAAACGCAGCCCGAAGCCCAGTCCGCAGATTCTCGTGAGCCATCGTGATGATGTTGTTCTTGAAATTGCCTCCCGTGATTTTCAAAAACGGAGCCGGGTCCGACGACAGTGAATGGATCTGACCTTCGTCGTCGCAAACGATCCATTGCGGAGCAAACTCACTCAAGATGATCTGTTGTGAATAGCGAAACAAGTCGAGCTCGCTGTTGCCCGCATCCGCGTGGGTGCCAAAACGATTCAGATTCATCACGGGTGGCTCGAGGGTTTGAGGACGATCGAGGGCGGTGACACGTCGCTGATAAAGTCGATGTTTGGTGTGTAACGTTCGAAACAGCTCTCGATTGACCGAGAGGGTTTCGGCAGGACCGAGAAAAAGATAGCCACCGGGTTGTAACGCATAGTGAAACAGCGGAATGAGTTTCTTTTGCAGGTGGGCTCCGAGATAAATCAGTAGATTGCGACACGAGATCAGATCGACTTTGGTAAACGGTGGGTCGCTGATCAGATTATGGGCAGAAAACAAAATCATGTCGCGAATTTTTTTGTTCACAACATAGCGGTTCCCACGTTTGCTGAAGAACCTTTGCAACCGCGTTTCGCTAACCTCATCCCGAATTCCAAGCGGATAACTACCCGACCTCGCAACCGACAACGCACGTTCGTCCAGGTCCGTCGCAAAGATCTGGACGCTGACTTCCCTACCGCATTGCTCGAGGATCTCAGCTAGCAGGATCGCAATCGAATAGGCTTCTTGACCGGTCGCACAGCCGGGGACCCAGATCCGAAGCGGGCCTTCGCCTTGGTGTCGATCGACCAGCGGTTTTAAGACGTCACGTGCCAGAGATTCGAATGCATTTGCGTCTCGAAAAAACGCAGTGACACTGATCAACAGGTCACGGAACAGCCGAAAGACTTCGTCGCGTGACGATTGCAACCGTTCGATATAGTCATCGACCGAAGACAGCTTGAGCACGAGGATCCGTCTGCGGATTCGCCGCGTTAGCGTGGTCGTCTTGTAATGCTTGAAATCATTTTGAGTGTGCTTTTCAATGACCGCGGCAATCTTGGGGATGGCGATAATTATCTTACGGTTTAAATCGCTCATCTCGCTCGTGTCGTCAGCATCTTGTTGGGGGGCGGAAAGACAAATCCTCTGCCGTGATCAAGTCCAGATGTCGAACATGCCGCACGTCGAATGGATTGATCGCTCTTGTATTGCTTGCTGGGAAAAAAGTCTAGAACGCTCGTTGGCGAATGCGACGCATTAAGCAATCCTCATGCCAGCGACTCGCTCCGCTGCGCAATTTGCCTTGGGGGACGCTCAGGCCACCTCGCAGCGAGGTTGCGGTTCCCTCAATGACCTGCCCTCCATGGTCAAAATCTTCAGCCCAAGGGACGGTTTCGCCGTTGCGTCGCAATCCGCGAGAACCGGCACTATTGCTGGAAAACCAAAGTCATTCGGAGGCTTTCGTCGCGAGCGAGCGATCATCGAGAGCCAGCGACCATTGAGCAACAGGATCCAGTTGAGATCAGTTTAGAACCAACGCTTTGATTTGAATCGATCACCTTGATCGAAAAACGCTCAATCGCTCATAAGGGGGGCAAGATCGTCACCGCGGATCGCCCGCCGCGTCACCGCAGACGGCTGATCGAGATGCCCATATCCCTAACGCTGAGATCACGCCTGGTTTTAGTTAGAGCTGACAATGCGTTGCTTTGAACGAGCGGCGATGAATTCATCAAAGACCTGTCGCAGCACTGCAACGCTGGCGGGCTTGACTAGATGCTGGTCGAATCCGGCTTCGCGGGCCTGCTGGATATCTTCGGGTTGCCCATTGCCGGTCATGGCGATGATTTTCAAATTGCCAAGTTCAGGAAGTGACCTCAGCGCTTGGGCGACTTCGTAACCCGATTTATCAGGCATACAGATGTCGGAAAAAACAATGTCCGGCTTTTGCTCGCGAACCAGCTCAATCCCGTCATTCGCACTGTACGCAACATGAACCTTATGCCCTAACGCCTCGATCAGCTTGACCAACAGCGTCGCCACCGCGGGCAGGTCATCGATCACCACAACATTCAGCGACTCCTGCGAGACCGATGGTTGGTCAATATCTGATTTCGGTTCATCGACTTGGGCCAGCGGCAGGCGAACCACAAATCGGCTGCCAGGCTGCTGTCGCGTTTGATCCAGCTCGACGGTGCCTTGGTGCATTTCGACCAGTTGTTTGACGAGCGTCAATCCAATCCCAAGACCTCCCTGACTGCGAGTCACCGAGCTCTCGACTTGTGTGAACATTTCAAAAATCCCCTTGGCATCCTGTGATGAAATACCGATTCCATTATCTTCGATCGAAATTTCCACCGCCTGGTCGACGGTATCACAGCACATCTGGATCGTGCCTCCGGGCGGCGTGTACTTGCAAGCGTTGTTTAAGATATTTGTAAAAACCTGGGCAAGACGAACGCGATCGCCCTCCACCGTTAATGACTGAGCCGCATCGATGCGGGACTGCAACGTGTGTTGCTGGTTCACGCATGACGGACGAACCGATGTCAACGCGGTTTCCAGAACCTCGCCGATCGAAACCGGTTCACGTTGTAATTTGATCTTTCCACGGGTGATCCGTGAGATATCCATCAGATCGTCGATCAGCCGAATGAGCTGAGAAACTTGCCCCTGAAGAATCTCGCTGATCTCCGCAATCTGCTTGGGATCATCGCTGCAGAACTTCAGCAACTCGGCTGCATTTCCAATCGGAGCCAGCGGATTCCTCAGTTCGTGCGCAAGAACGGCAAGGAATTCATTCTTGCGAGCATCCATTTCGCTCAACTGCTCGGCTCTTTGCCGCAGTTCACGTTCGAGTTCTTTTTTGGCAGTGATATCTACCATGACTCCGCGGAGATGGTTTGGTCTGCCCGCATCGTCCGAGACCACGTACACGATATCTCGCAACCACACCGAACGGCCATCCCGCGTGACGGCTCGATACTCGAAATCATGGTCGCGACATTCGTTACATGCATTGCGACACAATGCGACGGAGGCTTCGCGGTCTTCGGGATGAATGATGCTTGGCCAAAACGAAGTGTTCGAAAGCCATTGATCGATGGGATACCCGAGAATCTGTTGTGCACGTTCGCTGACAAACGTGAACTCCCATGTATTTGCGTCTGCTTCCCAGACAATCGCGTCCAAGCCATCAACCAAGTTTCGGTACTTCTCTCTGGCAATTTCTGCATCTTTGCGGGCCTGAACCTCGCGTTTGATCAGCGCCTCGCGTTCCTCTTCGGCGAGCACCGATTCGGTAACGTCACGAGAGATCGACAGCAGCTGCTCGGGAGTTCCGTCTTCTCCAGCGATCGGCGTGACAATGACGTCCCACCACTTCCGTAGCTTCGAATGGTAAGTCGAACAGACACCGCGAAATCGTCCCGCCCGCCCAGCTCGAGCGGCGGCCACCGCCTCGGCGGCAGATTGTCGGTCGGCCCCCTGCCAAAAATCGATCCACTGCTTTCCGAGCAACATTTGGATGTCATCAATCTCCAACAGTTTCATCCCGCCGATGTTCATCGAAAGTAAATGACCATCCAGGTCAAGAATTTTGATGCAGTCTTGGCTGCTGGCAAGGATCTGCTTGGCTTGCTCCTCACTGCGATACCGAGCAGCTTCGAGCTCTTTTAGCTCGGTCACGTCGCTGAAGGTGGTGATGGCCCTTGCCTGATTTCCGTCGCCCAAATCCACTCGCTTGGAACTGACCAACAAGCGACGGATTGCACCCTGTTCGGTTTCGAAAAGAATTTCTTCGTTGGATGTGGATTCACCGTGCAGGATCGTCCGTGCCAATGGCCATTCCTTTGGCTCGTACCGGCGACCGTCTGGATGATATCCGACGAAGTCCGTTAGCGAATTTGGATCGACGCTGTCGGGTATCTTACCCCCCACAATCTCAAGGGCACGCTCGTTCACAGACAGAACTCGCCCGCTGGAAGTTTCGGCAACGACGACGCCGGTGGGCAGTTGATCCAGCAGCGCCTTCATCAACGAACTCTCTTCTTGCAGCTGTTGAACAAGCTTTTCACGCTCTTGATCTGCGGAAATCTGTTCACTGATATCGTCAAAGATCAATAGACTTCGACCGGATTCGCCGCCATATTCCTGCAACGGAGCCGCGGCAATTTTCACATGCACGTTCGATTGATTGCGGTGGCGACGATAGGTAGAGATCCCCTGGAACGACTTACCTTCGGCCAATTGTTCGCGGACCGAACGACATTCGGCTTCTTTGTCCGGTGGAACAATCGGCAGCGGTTTGCCCAACACCTCGCATGCCTGGTAGCCAAACATTTTTTCAGCTGCGTTGTTCCAAAGATAGATTTTTGCATCGTCGTCGATGACGATCATCGCAAGCGGTGACTGCTCGATAATGACTCGCAACAAATGGTGCTGCTCTCGCTCTCGATTGGCAAGCGTCACGAGCTCGATCTCCGATTCGACCGACGCTGCTAAATCGTGCAGTATCTCGAGTTCGACTTCCGTCCAGTCGCGAGGCACGACATCAAAAACACAAAATGATCCGAGCACCTCTCCGGACCGTGCACGTACGGGCACCCCTGCGTACGCGCGGACACCAAGCTCCTCTACCGCCGGATTGTCCTTGACTCGTTCATCGGTATGCGAGTCATTAACGATCAATGGCGCATCGCAGAGAACCGACTGCCGACAAAAGGAATAGCTGAGCGGCGACTCTCGCCGTGTCGCCCACGGCTCCGGCAGCCCCACACAGCTCTTGAAAAATTGACGGTGCGCGTCAACAAGCGTTACGACGGATGCCGGGCACTTAAGAAGTGTAGACGCAAGCCGCGTCAGCCGATCGAATGAAATGTCCGGTGCACTGTCAAGCAGTTTCGTGGCTCGCAAGCTGGCCAGTCGACGTGGATCAGTGATCGGATCCGAATGAATCTGTCGTAGTTGGTCCATGGCCCAATTGTTTTCCAATAGGAGTGCACTTGATGACCGATTACGGTATCAACGAAACCGATTCCAGAGAAGCACAAGCCAGACGGCAAGTTTCAACTGAAGAGTGCTTTGCAGCGAAACTTTTTTTACGAATTTCGCGTATTTCAATGAAAACAGCAGCCCAAACGATACGGTGAATCCAAGATCGGCAAATTTCGAACCGCCTTTTAATTGTAGAACATCCAACGCGTCACAGGACGCCTGTTCCCCGTCCAAGGGCCTCCTTTCCTCACAACGACGCTCCTTCCTCAATTGAATTGCTTCTGAAGATGTCGATCGATAACCCTGATGCCATTCGAGTCGGCGGCCAAATCATGCCCGCCAACCAGAGTGTGCGGCTGAAATGACTGGCTCCAAGTCCGTCAATTCAATGGTACGACGTCTCCGATGATCTTGCCTTGGAAATCTTGAATGCTTGAAACCATGCGGGCCTGGGTACGCGGATGATTGATTGAAAAAGGGCGGTTCTGTTTGGTCCCATTGCCGCCTGGACAACACGTTTTTTGATCAAGCCGGTCAGACACGCCGATTTATCGGGCTCTATCCGGCTGGACAACGTCGTCCCGCTATAGAATGTCGTCACCGACAAAGACAAGACGATCGCCACCACTGCAGGGCTTTTCTCCGGGAGCTTCGGTTTCCGTCTCGTCGATGCTGCAAGTCAACTCGTCCTGTTTGCCCGAGCGAGTGAACGATCACGACGGCTTTGAAGAACTCAACGACTTGAAAACCGATCCCAATGCGTTTACCAATTTGGCTGGTGCTTTGGACATGATTGCGACGAAGGCCAGACTCTCGCAAGGCCTGCCGACACCGGCGGCGCCACACCAACGCATTCCTCCAACGAACAAAGTACAATCTGCGGCGAGACCGCAACAGAGACGACAAGCGATAGCCAAATAGACTTAGCCTGCCACTCAACGGGATCATGTGGGTCGTCATCACGCTCCCCAAGATGATCGCGATTTTCACGAACGAGACGCGTATGCGAATCCTAAATAACAACCGCGAATCAAGTAGCCAAATGACCAATATCCCACGACTTCGTCCGCGATTAATCAATCAAACATTTCGACGAGCCAAGCTTGGTTTAGTAACACGACCAAACCAGGCCCATTCTTTATCCACCAGAAAAACGGAGATGATAGACCGGTACTGTCGCAGCAAGCGACCTTCAGTTGTGGTCATGCTTTGCTGTTTTCTGTTTACGACTGCACTGCCCGCCGCCGACTTGTTGACGATTGATAACGGGTCGGTGAAGGTCGGCATTGATCGCGAGAAAGGCGGCGCAATCACGTGGTTGTCATCGGACGCCTATCCGAGAAACATTGTCAACATTGCCGATCCAGGCCGTTTGATTCAACAATCCTATTACGCGGGGCGGCGACTAGACCGAACGTCTGAAGGGCAAAGCAAAGCGTGGAGTCCTTGGTCATGGAATCCCATCCAAGGTGGAGGGGTTGGCAGCGAGGGCAGCAAAGGAT
Organism: Novipirellula caenicola; assembly: GCF_039545035.1. NCBI lineage: Bacteria > Pseudomonadati > Planctomycetota > Planctomycetia > Pirellulales > Pirellulaceae > Novipirellula > Novipirellula caenicola. Next base: position 13,568 of record NZ_BAABRO010000031.1, on the reverse strand, counting down.
CTTGGGCACGAGTGACTGCGTTTGAAAAGACAGGCAATACCTTGTACTCCGAAACGATCCCCAAGCTTTGGGACATGCCCGACGAAGAGGCTGAGGCCGTCATGCGTCAGTGGACGACGCTGGAACCGAACATGCCGGGTGTCGTTTGCGTGCAATGCGAAATCAAAACGATGCGTCGCGACGACGACCCTTGGGGCGAGACAAAAAGCAGTCCTCAAGAGGTCCCAGCCTGCTACTTCACTCGCAACTTCGAGTCCGTGCAAAGCTATCTCGGCAATGGAAAATGGCGGCCCGAACATCAACCGCCTGGACCACCATGGGGCCGCACCACTCCGCCGCGCAAAGCGATGGCAATGTTCGAGCCCTCCGGCCAAGGCGTCGCGGTCTTTTCGCCCACGTCCGGTGAGAGCTGGAATTTCGGTCCTCACGGCGGCGGTCAAAGTAACGATCCCGCCGCCGGCCCTTGCATGCATGTCGCACCGATCGACCGCGTCCCGCTCGGCCGCAAGACAACTTTCCGATATCGCTACTGGCTAATCGTGGGTAACGAAAGTGAAATCGCCTCGCGGTTGGATGCACTTTGGACAAAATACTCGTCTGAAAAGTCCCAGCTTGTTGATCCCTCAACTTGAATGGCACCGAATCACCTATTCCATCGCCTGCAACATCACTCTCACCACAGTCCTCCCAATGAATCGATTTTCCGTTTTCTTCTTCTGTCTTAGCTTTGCGTTGACTTCTCCGCTCGATGCCGCAAAACCCAATGTGATCATCATCCTCGCAGACGATTTAGGCATCGTCGATGTGAATGCCTACGCGACAAAGTTCACGGGGACCGATCCTTCGCAAATGTACTACGAAACGCCGAACCTGGATCGATTGACCAAGGAAGGACTTGCGTTCTCGCAGGCGTACGCTTGCCATCTGTGTTCACCGGCACGGGCTAGTCTATTGACAGGCAAATACGCAGCACGCACCGGATTCACCACCGCAGTCGGTGGTAACGTGCGAACATTCTACAACCAAGCGATCGAGCCACCGCAAGGTTACGTTGCTCAGGACGCGTTGGTCTGGGAAGACAAAATCGACATTCAACAAGCGTTGCTCAACGGCACTACCCGCGATGCACTGGCGTCAGGCCAACCGTCGGACAATGGACAAGATGAAACAACGATCGCCGAAGCGATGCCCGAACATGACGCTGCTTTTATCGGTAAATGGCATGTCGGTGGTCATGGATCGCAGGGCTGGCAACCGTCAGATCAAGGTTTTGAAGAAATCTCGTATCTCGACGAAGGTGGATCGCCCTACTTCAATTGGCGAGGCATTTGGGATAGCGGACAAAAACTGCACCCCAAGACACCGCAAGCGAAATTGTTGCGTGGGAAATCGGGCGGAAACCTTGGGCAAGAATACCTCACCGATGAATTGACCGAGCATGCAATCAATTACTTGCGTCATCAAGCCGATTCGCAAGCGACAAACGGCAAGCCCTTCTTTCTGCACTTCTGTCACTTTGCGGTTCACACTCCGTTTCAAGGACGTGCCGACGATGTCGCCCACTTTGAAAACAAAGCGACACGCGGTTGGAACGGACATGACAATGCCATCTATGCGGCGATGCTAAAACGATTGGATGTCTCGGTCGGTCGGATTCTCGATACGCTTGAAGCAACCGGGCTGGACGAAAACACCTTGGTTGTCTTCATGAGTGACAACGGCGGAGTGATGTACACCGATCCGCTCGCGACCAACAACGCTCCGTTCAAGGGAGGCAAAGGGACGCATTTCGAAGGCGGCATTCGCGTGCCTCTGGTGATTCGCTGGAAAGGTCACGTCGACGGCAACCGCTGGTGCAATGTTCCGGTCGATTGCAACGACATCTTTCCGACGGTCTTGGATTTGGCTGGCTATGATCTTTCCAAACATATCCAACCGGGCGGAATCGATGGATGCACTATCGCTCCGCTACTTGACGACCCCGCCAATGCGAAACGTGGATACACTCGCGATACCTTCTATCAGCACTATCCTCTGAACGTGATCGTCAAAAATCCCGAAGATGGATTACCGTCGGCTCCTTCGTCCGCCATCCGCAGAGGGGATTGGAAATTGATTTTCGATTGGTCCGGTGCGCTGCGGCTGTACAATATTGCGAAGGACCCCTACGAGCAGAACGAATTGTCCGCGGCAATGCCTGAGAAGGCTCGAGAGTTATTCGTGCAATTGAATGATTGGATTGATACGAACGTCGACGTGAAATACACACCGGCCATCAATCCCGATTACGATCCATCCAAGGAGGCTCGCGAACGACCGTTTGTGGACCTACGACGCAAGTACTTGGGCGACGATCGAGCGATTCGCACAATCGAAGACGATCCGAGGTTCAAGCTGATTCCCGCTGCGGTCAAAACATCGAAATAGCTTCAATGCGATGCGTATCCATAGATGAAATCGCCTTTTTTGTCGCAAGAAAACTATATTATGGAATTCTCGCAAAAAATTTGTGCGGTAGCGGGAATGGATAGAGTTGTTCACAAAATGTTGACAGTGGGCTGGAATGTGCCAGACTGCCCAGCCAGGAGATCCGATTCATGGCCAAACGTCCAACATTCAGCCGGGGATTTGAATTGACCGATGATCAAGCAGGCAGTGAGCAAGAGCTTTCGCATGCCACTTTCGCCAAAAACGTACGTGTCGGTGAAAACTCGCTGTGGAATTGGCCAATCGTTTGGCCGTTGTTGCTACTTACCGCTGCGATCGCTGTGCTCCCGGGCGCGAGTGCAGCGGAAACGAATAATGACGGCGAGATGGCAGCGATGCCAACCGCGGATGTCTCGTTCAATCAAGACATCCGTCCGTTGCTTTCGTCACGATGTTTCGCCTGCCACGGTCCTGATCCCGAGTCTCGCGAAGCAGGCCTACGGTTGGATCAAGCACATGGCGACGAAGGGGCAATCGGCATCGCGATTGAACCCGGATCGATCGACGATAGCGAACTATGGAACCGGATCACCACGGACGATGAGTCGATGCGAATGCCACCAGCGGACTCGCATCTAAAGCCGTTTTCGAAGAAGGAACAGCAACTCATTCGTGCCTGGATCGAATCGGGTGCCAACTACGAAGATTTTTGGGCATTTGCGCCGCCTCAAAGACCGAAGACGCCAGTCGTCAAAGACAAGCATTGGAGCGAGCAACCGATCGACCTGTTTGTGCTTCGCAAACTCGAAGCAAATGGCTTGTCGCCTGCCGAAGAGGCCGATCCACGCACGCTGGTTCGCCGCGTCACATTCGATTTGACTGGATTACCGCCCTCGCGCGACGAGGTCCGTCATTTTGCCGAAGCGTACAGGAAATCTCCCGAGATCGCTTGGGAGCAACTTGTCGACGATTTGATCGCTCGCCCGCAATTTGGCGAACACATGGCTCGCTATTGGTTGGATCTAGTCCGCTTTGCCGACACCAACGGGATGCACAAGGATTTCTATCGCAACCACGTCGCCTATCGTGATTGGGTCATCCGAGCGTTCAACGAAAACCTTCGCTATGACGATTTCCTTCGCTACCAATTAGCTGGCGACCTGTACCCAGAACCGAGCAAGGATCAGTGGATCGCTTCTGGATTCCACCGATTGCATCTGATTATCGACCGAGGCACCGCGCTGCCCGAAGAAAGCCATGTAAAAAACGTCTTAGATCGTGTCACCTCGGTTGGAACCGCATTCATGGGGCTGACGGTGCAATGTGCCCAGTGCCATGACCACAAGTTTGACCCGATCACGCAAAAGGATTTTTTCGCGCTGTACGGTTTCTTTAACAACATCGACGCGGACCCCGAGACCAACCCACGAAAAACCGTCGCAGGATTGCAGGAACCGATTGTTCGTTTTCCCACCAAAGAACAGCAAAGGGAATTGGACCGCTTGGACGCTCAACTTGCCCAGTCTAACGATCAGCTTCAGCGATTGACGGCCTCCATTGAATCGATGGCCATGCAAACGAAAAGCAAAGCATCCTTAGACGCAAAAAACAGGGAAAACGCAGTCGGTATAGAGCCGAACGCTGATGAACCCGCCAAGCCGGAAGACGGCAAGCAGGAAGACGGCGCTCTGGCCAAGCTAAAGAAAGAGCAAACTGTATTAGAAAAAAGAATCAAAGAGCTGAACCTTCAACGCGATGCCATCGAGCGATCGGTGGAAAAGGTCATGGTGATGAAGGAACGCGAAGACGTCCGAGAGACCTTTGTTCTGATTCGAGGACAGTACGATGCTCCCGGCGAAAAAGTCGATCGAGACGTTCCCGGGTTCTTGCCGCCGCTAAAGAAATCGTCGCAAGTCGCTTCCCGAATGGATTTGGCGGAATGGTTCGTGGCTCCCGAGAACCCGCTTACCGCTCGCGTCGCCGTCAATCGTTTCTGGCAATCGTTCTTCGGTGTCGGTCTGGTCAAGACGTCGGAAGACTTTGGCAATCAGGGCGAGGTGCCGAGTCATCCTGAGTTGCTTGACGAATTGGCGGTCTCGTTCGTCAAATCGGGATGGGACGTAAAGGCCCTTGTCAAACAAATCGCGATGTCGAAGACCTACCGGCAAGCCTCGCATGGCTCACCCGAGCAGTTCAAGGCTGACCCCGAAAATCGGCTATTGGCCCGCGGACCTCGTTATCGTTTGGATGCGGAGATGATCCGCGACCAAATTTTGATGACCAGCGGTTTGCTGTCCACCAAGATGCATGGTCCGAGTGTGAAACCACCCCAGCCCGATGGATTGTGGGAGGCCGTTTCGATGACGGGTGAGCGATATGTACCCGATTCCGGCGAGTCGATCTATCGTCGCAGCATCTACACGTTCTGGAAACGAGCGATGCCGCCACCGCAAATGACGATTCTAAACGCTCCCATTCGCGATGCCTGTATCGCGCGGCGTGAGCGGACCAACACACCGTCGCAAGCATTGTTGCTACTGAATGAAAGCGAATATTTGCTGGCCGCACGTCACTTGGCGCAGACAACGCTTGCCGAACCGCGCAAACAGCGGCTGCAGTTTGCTTGGGAAACGGTCACCGCAAAACTGCCCGACGAGCAAGAGCGTGAGATCATCGAAAACTTGTTGATTGATTTGACACATTACTATCAGCAACATCCTGATTTGGCGAACGACCTTTGTCGCGATCTGACTCTCGACACTGCGAAAGCGAAGGCGGAACTGGCTGCCTGGACCGTCATTTGCAACACGCTGTACAACCTCGACATCACCAAAACCAAGGACTAAACGATGCACCTTTCCGACAACTTGGAAACGCTGGGCAATCGTCGTCGGTTCCTGACCAATGCAGGAATGGGACTGGGTACCGCCGCGATGGCATCGCTTTTGGGCCAACCTCGCCTCGCCACGGCTGCAACGGCCAATTCCACTGCGAATGTTCCGCCCGGTTGCCATTTTGCCCCCAAGGCAAAACGGGTCATCTTTTTGTTCATGGCCGGTGCGCCAAGTCAAATCGATTTGTTCGACCCCAAGCCGGGACTTAAAAAGCAATTCAACAAACCGCTGCCCCCCTCGGTCAGCATGGGGCAACGCGTGACCGCGATGACCAAGGGCAAAGAACAATTGATCATGCCCAGCCCTTTCAAATTCTCGCGAAAAGGCGAAAGCGGATTGTGGATGAGTGAATTGCTGCCGCACTTGTCCACTCAGGTCGACAAGTTGTGTTTTATTGATTCGATGAATACCGACGCGATCAATCATGACCCCGGCAAGACGTCGTTCTGCACCGGTTCAGAGATCCCCGGCAAACCCAGCATGGGAGCATGGCTTAGCTACGGACTCGGCTCGCTTAACAAAGACCTGCCGGACTACGTCGTGATGCCGTCGGCTTATTGGAGTGGCAAGGTCAACGTACAAGCTCTGTACGCACGACTTTGGGGCAGCGGCTTCTTGCCATCGAAACATCAAGGGACGAGTTTTCAGACGACCGGCGATCCGGTCTTGTTTCTTTCCAATCCAACCGGTGTCGATGCAGGAATCCGGCGACGAATGCTCGATTCATTGGGGCAACTGAATCAAAAGCACTTTGCTGAGATCGGAGATCCCGAAATTGAAACCACCATCGCACAGCAAGAAATGGCGTTCCGAATGCAAACGTCGGTTCCCGAACTGACCGACATCTCCGACGAGACACAGGAAACGTTGGCGATGTATGGGCCAGAGGTTAGCAATCCCGGTTCCTACGCACGAAATTGTTTGTTGGCACGGCGGATGGCCGAACGTGATGTGCGTTTCATCCAACTGTTCCATCGCGGTTGGGATCACCATACCCGATTGCCCATTAACCTTCGCGGACAATGCCAGGACGTCGATCAGCCGACGACGGCGTTGCTACGTGACTTAGAACAGCACGGATTGCTCGACGATACTCTTGTCGTGTTTGCGGGTGAGTTCGGACGAACCGTTTACTGCCAAGGCGAGCTGGATCCGGAAACCTATGGCCGCGATCACCACCCACGCTGTTTCACCGCTTTGCTGGCTGGCGGTGGCGTCAAAGGCGGTATGCGTCACGGCGTCACCGATGACTTCAGCTACAACGTCGTTTCCGATGGCGTCCATGTTCGTGACCTACATGCAACCATGCTGCATCTGCTGGGCGTGGATCACAAACGTCTGACTTTCCCATTTCAAGGACTCGACCAAAAGTTGACCGGCGTCGAGCCGAGCCGCGTGGTCAAGGAAATCATCGCGTAGAACGTTACTCGATTGTAGATTATTGGGCGGCCGCCTTGAGTTCGGCAAATCGTGCTCGCATCTCGCTCAGCTGGGCCGCATGTTCTGGGTTGGCGGCGAGATCGTTCTCTTCGATCGGATCGTTCTTCAGATTGAACAATTGCTCGCGGTCAAATTCTGGCCAATAAAAATACTTCCAATCCTTGCGAACCAATGCTTCCGAAGCCGGGATGAAATCGGTGCTCCGCAGCATTGGATGTTCGTAGAAGAACTCGTCACGCCACGCGGGCTTTGACTTGGAAAGATACAGCGGCGCGATGTCCGTTCCTTGCATCGTTTCAGGAGCCTTGATCCCGGCAGCAGCAAGGATGGTCGGAGCAAGATCGACATTGAGCGTGAATTCATCGTTGGTTTGTCCGACTGCTTGCTGAGGCATACGCGGATCACGGATGATCAATGGAACGCGAATACTTTCCTGGTGTGGGTACCATTTGTCCGCCAAGCCGTGTTCGGCATGGTAATAACCATTGTCAGTCGTAAAGATCACCAGCGTGTTCTCAGCAACTCTCTGTTTCTTCAGTTCATTCAAAATTCGGCCGCACGCCGTATCGACCTCGGTGGCCAATCGATAGTAGTTCTTCATCATCGTCTGATACTTTTCCGGAGTATCAAAACGCCAATGCCAACGGTTGCGTCCCTCATTCTTTTCATTGCCCACGAAGTCCGGCAACCGTTCAAACGACTCTTGGGTCGCATTGACTGGCACTGGAATCGTGATGTCCTGATACAACGGCATGCTTTCGGGTTGTGGCAGGAACTGCTGAGGGTGAGAGTCCTCGGCGTGCGTGGCGAAAAACGCAACGGTCAGACAGAACGGTTTGTCGGCAGGCCGACTGTTCAGGAAATCCATCGCGTCATTTTCGTTCTTCTGGGTCACGTGGATCTTTGAACCGTCGGGCTTGGTGATCCAGTGGGTTCCATAGTAGGAGCGGCTGAAGTCAAAACGTTCGGCCGGAAGTTTCCCGTTGTGCCATTTTCCGACGTGCCCAACGTAATAGCCGTTCTCACGCAGCAACCCCGGATACGTTTCGGACCAATCGGTCTTCCACGGTTTAAATGACAGGTTGCCATGTCGCGACATCCATTGTCCCGTGAACAACGACGCGCGGCTGACTCCACAAATCGAGGTGGTGACGCAATTCTGAGTGAATCGCACCCCCTGGCTCGCGAGCTGATCAAGGTTCGGCGTCTTGACGACCGGATTGCCAGCGACTCCCAATGTGTCATGCCGCCAATCATCGGCATACAGAATTAGGACATTCATCGGCGATGCATCGGAGCGGCCCTCATTCGCCTGCTCGTTCGCCCGTTCGCTCGCCTGCTCGTTCGCCCCATCGACTCGGTTGATGTCGAACATTTGGAATGCGGCAAGGGCCAGACACGCGATCAGGGCAAAGGTTTTCTTGGTCATTGGAAATACACGGGATTGAAGGAAAGCTCGAAATTAAATTTGATGCAGCCGCCAGTGGACTAGGGTTTTGAGGGCGATGGAAGATGTACTTGCACTGCAGTCCCATCCGCGGTGAGTGTTGCGTTGACTTTCTTGGTCACTCCATCTTTCTCGACCGTGATCTCATAGTCTCCCAAAAAACCGCGTAGCTGGCTCTTGCCATCGTTGTCGGTTTGGCTCACTTCGTCAGTCCACCACTGATTCGCAACCAAATCGACGAACACCTCGCCCGCCGGCTTGATCGTCCAATCTGCACGCCACAGGGCTGCAGCAGGCTTCCAGTGCATCTTCTCCCAAAACCCCCACTGCACGATCGCTTCAAAATTAGGATGACTAAACGTTGCAATCATCACGTCACGAAAATAGTCGGCCTGCAATTGTTCGTCATCCCCGGCATCGACGTCAAACTCACTAAGCTGCAGACGCGGTGCAATTTCGGCGAATTCGTCATAGACTTGCAATAACTCTTCGGGCGGTGTCAGCGTGGTGGAATCAAAGTGCGCCATGAACCCGACAATATCCGCTGGCTGGCCCTGTTCGTTCAGAAAGCGAATGATGTGCTTATAGGGTTCACGTTTGTAACCATCCGGAAGAATTTTCCCTTCATTGATGGCGTGGGTCGCATTGGGTGCCAATCGTCGGGCTTCGGCCATGATTTCGGCGTAGATCTCTGGCCCGCCATACTCCTTTTCGTAGGTGTGTTTTCCCCAACCGATAATGTGATTGATCGTGTCCCACTCGGTGACAAATTCGGACGTGGCCGGAAGCACGTCCTTCATGTGCGTCCACAGCCACTCGCGATGAGCCTTCGGATCACCAACAAATTCCTTTTCAATCGCATTGAAATCCATCGGAGCCCAGGCGACATAGTGCCCTCGCACGTTGATGTTGTTTTCGATCAACCAAGGCAGTGTCTTATTGAAAAAAATGTCATGCTTTCGGCGTGCCTCGACGCTTTTGCCGTTGAGTCCCTTCCATACGTGGGGTCGGAGCTCGGATTCAAAGGTGACGCGATCAAAGTACTTCTTGACGACCTCGCGGTACTTTTGTGCTTCTTCCCAATCAACAATGATTTGTTTCTTCGGATTGATCGGAAAGTCACTTTTGGGGGCACCGAGCACTTCGGAATTGACGGCGTTGCCAAACCCGAACGCATGCTTTTGCATCGCAGCTCGAACCCGTACGCCGGGAACAGGATTTCCATTCGCGTCGACCACTTCGATCGCAAGCTCACCTTTGCGGATGCGATCGATGCGTTCCAAAGCCGACGTTCGCCACGCGGCATTCTGTTCGCGACCCTGATACATGATCGTGGACTTCGGCAGCGTCGCGATGTCGCGATCGGGGCCGTAGTCGATCAGACGAAGATCGGCAATCTCAATGATCGTGCCAGCCTCGCCCAGGTCAAACCGAACGCGATCGACACCGGGATTCATGGGACGCGGTGCCACAAATGAACGTACGTGTTGTTCCCAATCGCGATATGCAGACAATTTGTTTTTGTATTTAGGTTCACCAGACGAGTTTCCAATCGACAAGTAAACATGGTTCGGCTGTCCACTCGCATTGGGACGCCGGATCCAGTAGGAAACGAGAACAACGTCTCCTTTGCGAACGGGATGGGTTAGTGGAATGTCAAGTTGCATGTTGGCCCGATCACTGAAACGCGTGTCCGATTCGATGCGAAACACGTCCTCGAATGGTTGGTCATGAATCTCGATCCACTTGGCATCGGCTTTGACCGTCTGCGACGCGAACACATATTCCTCGTCTTGCGAAAACGTGAGCACGCTTTGACCACCCGCGGGAGGATCAAGAACCGATGGTTGAACCGCGACGGCATCGCCGGTGATCAATCCTAGCAGTGCGACTGCAATGATGATCTGCATGCCTCGGTGGGCGAGTAGCCTGGATCGTTTTTGCAGGGCCGACTTGAGATTTCTTGTTTGCCGCGGGACGCCGAGTCTGTTGAACATAGTTTTGATTAACGGGTGTTTGATATTGATGTGTTTTTACGTGGACGATTTAATCGTTTCCGCGCGGGTCGTCAGCGGAGCAGAATTGACGGGTAGGCAGCGGACAATTGATCGTTAGCAACCGATGGGTTCTCAAACCAAATGACTCCCCAACCACCGTTCTCTTCGGTCGTTGCAATATCCTGGTCTCCGTCGCCATCGATGTCTGCGACATAAACGTTGTCCATCTTCTTTCGTGTCTTTGCACCGGGCGTCACTAACGCTTGCGTCATCCAGTTGCCTTTGATCATCGGGTCCCCTTCATAATTCGCAGTCCAAAGGTCGCCTTGTTTTGGCGTGATCACAATCTGTTTTGTTTTCGAGCCCCCAGTAAGATCGACGATCGCGACTCCCTTTGGGAAATTGCCACATGGTTGATCCAAAATGATCTCATGGTAGGTCGGGTCTCCGGTTTGGTTGGTGCGTAGCAACACGGTCAGCTTGTGTGACCATTGTGGGGAACCCTCTTCGCCACCGGCGATTGCAATATCGGCTTGGTCGTCACCGTTGATATCCCCGATCGCAATGAACATCGACTTATGAGGATGGAGTGTCTTTCGCGGCCACGGTTGTGCGATCCTGTCTAGTCCAGGATGACGGTACCAAAAGATCTCGCGTCGCCGGTCGGGGACGATTAAGTCGGCAAATCCGTCGCCGTCCATGTCGTGCGGGATGCAGTTCATCGGCCACTTTACACTTCCGAGCGACTGTTTGCTCCAGTTCTTCGCATCGTGCTTGCCCTCGGCTGGTTGCTTGAACCACGTTTGCGCGCCGACCACGAGATCATTGAGTCCATCGCGATCAACGTCGATCACCAACGGGACGCGTTGTTCGTGATTGAACAGAGTCATCTTCAGCCAGGATGATGTATCGCGAACCGAGGCTTGTCCAGGATTGAAGTACACCCAGCCCCCATTGGCGACATAGTCGATGTCTCCGTCGTTATCCAAATCGCCGATCGATGAATCTTCGCACTGCCCATGCTTGAACTCGATCCAATCAGTCCAACGTTCACGACACTCCTCGGCACCGGGATTAAAGTAAAGTCGGCTGAACTTCCCTTCTTCGTAATTGACGAATACGTCGACATCGCCGTCTCCATCCCAATCATGGAAATTGATTCCATCGGGTCCATGGTCGGCCGGATCGGGCTGGATCACATGGCAGCGCCACCCATCTGGACCAGCCTTACCTGCGTACTGCTGCCAGGGCTCGTCGGCCCCCGCGGCGCCGCACAGCAGGATCGCAATCAAGAGTGTGCAGTGTTTCAACATGGCGTTCATGTTCGGTGTGACAATAAAAAGAGCGAAGCGGTCCATTGGAAATCATGAAAAACGTACGACACCGTGCCACAGCCAGACAAGAGCCGCCACACCGGCAAACAAAACTCGAACAGATTGCAGCTTTGCATCAGAGTATTTTACTTCTTCATTTTGACGTGGGTGGTTTCAATGCGTCGCGCCGCATTGAGCTGTTCGGCCAAGCGTGAGATTCGTTTGCTCTGCTCAGCCGACGCTGCTAGATTTCGGTCCGGTGTACTCGTGTCCTGATGATCGTACAATTCCCGCGCGACCACGCGTTTCGTGCCGGCCTGGATCCATTCGGTGTATCGGTAGCGATCATTTCGCAGGCTGTATCCCATCGTTGAACCACGCGGGTACTGGGTCAGAGCGAACGGCTTGAAACTCTGGTTTGGGTCTTGCAACAGTGGCTGCAGGCTTTTGCCATCGCACGACTTGGGGACTTCGCCACCGGTCATCGATGCCACCGTGGGAAAGAGGTCAACAATCTCTACGAGAGCTTTGGTGCGTTGACCACGCGTGTGCCCCGGAGCGGAAATAATCAGCGGCACGTGCGCGTCCAGTTCAAAATTTGTGTGTTTGCACCACAGCCCGTAGTCGCCAAGTTTGTAGCCGTGGTCGCCCCACAACACGACGATCGTGTCATCACGAAGTTTGAGTCGATCGAGTTCCGCCATCACTTTGCCGACCTGTGCGTCCGCAAAGCTGACCGAGGCGGCGTAGCCGTGCATCAGCTCGCGAGTCATCTCGTCCGACAGTTCCCCTTGCTGCGGAATTCCGTGATATCCGCGTAATTCGCCCCAGATCGTGAACGCGAGATCCGGTGATCCTTCGGGTCGCTGGCGACTTGGCACCATGAACTGCTCTCGCTCATAAAGATCCCAGTAGCGTTTGGGGGCCGCGAATGGCAGATGCGGCTTAGCAAATCCGACACACATAAAAAACGGCTTGTCTTTGTTCTTTCGCAGCGATGCGATCGCCTGTTTGGCAACGATGCCATCGCGATAGCCTTCGTCTGCAGTAACGAAACATTCCGTCGGAGGCCCGTTGGCCGCAAGACGCGTTTGATCGACATCGAGCTTCTGCGTTTTGGCATCCTTCACACGCCTCGCGATCGCCGCCAACGTCTCGGGATCGGCATACTTTTCACTGGGCGGTTCCGGAATCTCCGACCAAGACGTTTTGTCATCACGCAAGTGGTGGTACACCTTTCCAAAGGAAGCGGTCACGTATCCACGCTGCTGGAAGTACAGCGGCAACGTCATCGCGGTCTTGTTCACCTTGCGTAGCGGCGTGAACAGATCCACGATTCCGGTGTGATCTGGGTACTGTCCGGTCATCATGCTGATGCGCGAAGGTGCACAAAGCGCCTGCTGGCAATACGCTCGTTCGAACAACACCCCTTCGGACGCTAACGTATCGATCGAAGGGCTCTGAATCGAATCGACGTCGTAGCAACCAAGTTCGGGACGCAGATCATCGATGAAGAAAATCAGCACGTTCTTCGCGTCGGCGGATGCTTGGTGTTCCTCGGCCTGCGCGAACACGGGCAAAACGATCAACGCCAACAGGATCAAAAATACATTGACGCGACGGGGAAAAATGAACTTGGGGATCATGCAGATACTTGCGGTTAGAGTAAGTGATCATGGCTGCGTTCGCACCTGGCGAGAGGCCAGCGACAACCGCATTTTCGCCACGCCAATCGCGGGCTAGCCGCGAATCAGATCATCGCAATGTCATGCGGCTACAATCTCTGTTGTTATCCCGACTTCACCGCTGAAATTTGCGGGATTTTTTGACACTTCTCGGTAATTGCCACCGAAAAACGCTCGTCCCCAGACTCCTGCCCAACGCCGTGAAGCATTTTCAGGCTAGAAATGACGCTATTCGCGTTTCGTAGCTACGCTGCTCCGAAAACGGCATCCGGTAATTTGCTGGGTGCGGGCAGACCGATAGCGATGGCTCTTATGGACAAGGCCTTAAATATCGGCTTGTGGATTATTTGTGTTTAGGTGACGTG
>NZ_BAABRO010000030.1 GCF_039545035.1 Novipirellula caenicola | reverse complement strand
GCAAAGTGATGCCAGGTGAGAGGTGTCGGCTGGGAGCCGGATGCGTTAACGGCGCCAGTCCGGTTCTGAGAGGGTTCGGTGATCAATTGGACAAGGATCAAATATTGTGACACCACAAGGAGAAATCCGTGGCAAACCGTGAACACAAAGCGTATCCTAACATCCGAGAGACTCCGTTCTACTCGCCGGGAGCACGGCTTGCGGCTTTTTTCGTAATGGACAGTCAACTCTCCGTGCCCCGTGATGTCCGACGTTATCGCAACTAGCCGCGTGGCCTGCGTTGGTTTTGCAATTCATTCCAACGCTGGCGTACAAGCGAAATTCCCGTTGGTGATCGTGCAACATTTTGTCATCGCAGTCCGTTACACTAGCCTCACTGGTCGATCCCAACGGTTGTCTGCTTGACGGGCCACCCACGGGGCGGAACGCCACCGCATCCATGCTCGATTCAAGCTTGCTGCGATCTGCGATAACCATGCGATGGTGACGGAGCGGCGGCATCGTTTTTGCAAAGTGGCTCAATCACCCTTCGCCGCCCGCACATCGCTCCCGTTACCCGACTGAAGACAAAGTCAGCACGTTGGCTCAATCAACAGCACCGTCCAGCGAATCATTCATGAGAGCGTTCACCTACTCGCTTATATTCCTCATGCTGTTGGTCGGTTGCAATTCTCAGCGTCCGGACGTCGCTACACCTATGCCTAAAACCAAATTTGATACGCTCGACGACTTCCTTCACTCGACGACCTCACACCACGAACCACTTGACGTCGAGTATCTCCGCGATCCCTACCACGAGGGCCTTGTCTTCATTGCTGATACCGACCTCGATACCATGATCGACTGGTACTCCACGCAATTCTCGGTTCATATTTTGGATCGACACGACTACGACCCTGGTCAGGCGACCGTCTATTTCGACTCAGGCTCCGATCGCCGGAGCGTTAGTGTTTGTCTTGCCGACACATCAGTGCCTTCCGCAGTTGACAATCTTGTTGCTTCCATACCAACTCCGCAGCTAGAATCACTACGGAACTCTGGGGCGAGGTTGATTGGGATTGTCTTCATGGAAGACATCAATCAAACGATCCAAAAGATGAAAGACAACGGTGAATGGCCGCCCCGATGATCTTGAATGTACAAAACGCGGGTAACCATGTCGTGCAGCGGAGTACGGCATCAGGCAATTACAAATAGAAAATCAATAGGCCGTACCCGCTGACGACCGCCGTTATCTACCAAGCCCGGGCTTTCCGTGCAGTACAAAGACCTCATTACAGCAACGTACGGAGAAACGGACTTCAATCCGCCAGTCTCGGCGTCTGCACTCGCCGAATTCATTCAACGGAACGGGGCGATTCCTGACGAACTGTCTGACCTTCTGCGCGAAACAGATGGGGCACCAGTTGGTGATATGGTCTCCATCTTCTCTGTCGAATCCCGCGACGGATACACTTTTCAATCCGTGATTGATGAATGGGAAGACGCCGAATACCAACAGCTATATCCAAACAGCCAGGATTTGTTTTTCTTCGCTGGTGACGGGATGGGCGGATTCTTTGGCTATCGTCGAAACACAGATGGAGACGACTCCTTTGGCCTGATCTGCTACTGGGATCACGAAACCGATACGATACAAGAATTGGCCGAACAGGGACTCGACGGGTTCATTCGCACGTGCGAGCAGTACATTGAGTAGATAACAATGAAGGCTTTGACATCGCGGAGCGAGGCACGAGCGGAGCCGATGTTCAAGGCCTTGGTTCAAGAAGGCCGGTGGAACGCTTTGAAGATTCAGCGATCACCCAGAGAATTTACGAAGGCTTTTGCTTTCTTGTCGCGTGACCGCAGGACTGATGATGGTGGCGGAGGTGGCTCGGGGTGCCGAGTTGCAGCCAGCAAATGGGCCGCTCTGTGCGTTTCCAGATTGTCTGCCAGTGAGGCTGCGGGCCTTGTGTTTCGCGATGCTGCGCAGACCGTCTGCGACCGCACTCCTGGTGACGCTTGGTTTTTGACGGTGCGAACGATCGTAAGCCGCGTCGTTTAGCTTGCCTTTTCCCGCGCTGGTCCGCGACGATAGATCACTCGGTGGTCCGTGCAGCGGCTCGCTGGAGGGAACGGAGTCAACGGTGGGATTGCCGACTGGAACTCTGTTGTCTCCGTTTGCTCCTGCGCAAACCCCATCAACAACTGGCGGAAGAGCGGGCGTGGCGGAATGGGGTTGTGGGCCTTCGACGTGGCAGCTACCGCGTGTTGCCCGCGGAGTTCGGTGTCTGTCTCCAGTGGCGATTGTTCTTCAGTCTGGCTTGCCGCGTGGTCGATCACTGGGGTTCTCGGCTCAATAACTTAGCCAACCACAGATGAACGCGGATGAACACAGATTCATCCATTTAAAGCTCTGCGTCCATTTGCGTTTATCTGTGGTTCCATGTTCTCTGCCAAGAGTGTTGCTGCGGGCACCGGACATGGGCGCACTTTTGGGCTCTGGTGAGAATGGGGCACCTGCGTTGTTCCAGCCGTTTAGCCAGAACCATCCGAAGCAGGCGAGCACGCGGCAGGGCTGGTAGGTAATGGCACGCATGTCCACGCGTGTCACCTGATCCGTACTGTTTGCTGGCTGGCGATGATGACTTGATCGCGGTCGTTTCGGCGATTCAGACGGTCTTCATGCATGATGGAGCGTCTGCAAACGGATTTACTGGCGGTCGTTGCGCTCGCTATGATTGGATCCACGTCAACCGCCGTGGTTAGCGATATCCCGTTACAGCAATCTGGGGAACCATGGGGCACATGTTGTGGATTGGACATGGTCTGAAGACGAGCGGGTGGGAGTGAGGAGTGAGGAGTGAGGAGTGAGGAGTGAGGAGTGAGGAGTGAGGAGTGAGGAGTGAAGGAGTGAAGGAGTGAAGGAGTGAAGGAGTGCGCGGCAGGTGATGGCGAATGTAAGACAGAAAGATTGTTGCGACAGAAAGATTTTTAGGACGAAGAATCTTGTGCCTCATCGTTCTGCCTTCATCTTTTTGTCACCCATGTTTTTGCCTGGGGGTTGATCATTTGCGAAGCTAGCGTCTAACTGCATTCGTGGTGGCTAAGTCGCGTCGACCATTGGACGGTGAGATGTTCATTCGCGGTGATTGGCGTGATTTGCGGGCCAGTGTTTGCGAGCGGTATTCGCTGCGAATCAGATGGATTTCCACGGGGCAAGTGCTGGTGACGCGGACTTGATCGCGATTGAAGAGTGCGAAGTGATGCCAGGTGCGAGGTGTGGGCTGGGAGCCGGCGGCGCCAGTCCGGTTCTTAGAGGGGTCGGTGATCAATTGGACAAGGATCAAATATTGTGGCACCACAAAGGAGAAATCCGTGGCAAACCGTGAACACAAAGCGTATCCTAACATCCGAGAGACTCCGTTCTACTCGCCCGGAGCACGGCGTATGGCGTTTACAAATGGACATCCTATTGGCCGTGCCCGCTGACGACCGACGTTCCCCGACACAAATGAGGCTCTCCACTGGACGCGGTGTTCGCAACTCTGACGCTACTATTCCCACCGATACTTGCAATCGTCATTCGCAGCAGGGGGCGCGCGATTCTATACGGAACGGTCGTTGTTTGGACTTTCATGGTTGCGGGCGCTCAATACAATCTTGCGACTGATCCGGAATACAACAGCCTTGCGCCGGGCATATCAATTGTGGTCGGTTGGCTCCCTGGATTGGTGTATTCGGGACTGTGTGTCTCAATTGTTGCCATTGCATCTGCGATCTCGCGTCGAGATACGAACGAGACGCCTGAACGATGACTTCACGCGGATATACTGGCTGTTGTTTCACACGTTATAGTTGTGCCGTCGTCGATCACTTGGTTGGCGTCAATGCCCGCCGGAAAAGCGGGAAGCCATCCGATGCAACCGAGCGGCGAAGGCGGGCGTTTTGAAGTGGGTGATTGGCCGTTGCCGCCGGCTGATCGGTAATGTTATCCGACTAAAATCCATTCGTGCAACCTTGTGCACTGACCGCAATCTAGGAACCAGCGATGAAGTACAAGACGACTTGCGCGTTCGCATTGATCGCAGTTACCTTTATTGGTCTGACCACCTTTAGGTACGCTTTGGCTGATGAAGGCGACCCAGCAGGCCATGTCAACCTGCAAGGCTTAGGGGACAGGCCCGCCTTGGTCGCGTTTGGCACCGGTGGCGAAAACGGCGGCGACAACACAGTGCTCGTTAATTGTGCGATCGTCGACATTGACGGTAAGCGATTTCTCGGGGGAACCGTCACTGACGAGTGTCCGGAGGTTAAGGTCGCATTCCCCGGTCGAACTGCGTACGTTGCACTCGAGCGTATCGTGTACATTCAATATCTTGACGCTGAGAACCCTCAGGACGGTGGATAACCAATAAGGGGTTCCCTTCGCGTACCGCGTAGATTGAACCCGAATCTCTGTCGATGATTTGCATTTAACGAACTGGACGAGAGGGCGTGATTAGCCGAAGCTCAGCCCTTTCTTTAACCATCCGATGCGCCGAAGGATCGGGCGTCGCGTTTTGACATGGAAACTCTACTCGCGGTCCTCGGTGATCGGTCCCGTTCGTCGGACTGATGCTGTGCGGCCACGATACCGAATGCCTATGCAGACGAATCCGTACGCACCATCACACAGCCAAAGCCAACACACTGACACTCCGGGGGGACCGGTCTCGCGGATCGCGAGAATGATGGCAACCGCCGCTTCGAGTGTCGGGCTAACAGTCGTCGTATGGGCTGCGCTCGTGATGTTACTCGACAGCCCATTTCTACGCTACAAGGTAATGTGGGCGGGGACCTTGTGGGGCTCAGCCACTATTTGCGCGGGATTCGTTGCCCACTCGCGATTTGCCCTTCGCCCGGTGTTGATGTGCACAGTTGCGTTTGGCATATTCGGTTTGACCTTCATGGCGTTGGAGGGTCCAATCTTTGGAAATCTTTCAACCGGAGGCAACCCAGGAATAATGCGATTTGTCGCATGGAACTTCACGCTACTGCCGCTGGGCGTATTTGCGGCGGCGGAAGCCGGTGTTCGATTGGGCCGTCGCTACCGCGCCAATAAAGCCGACGAACCATGAAATGCACTGGAGATCGTGAGCTGATCTTGGGCGATGGAAGGTCCATCGCGCGATCCTCGTGATTTCGGACGTTATCCCGCTCAGGCCTGCTAAAACCTTTGGAGTCCTTATGAAACTACCAACAACACTGTTTGCGTTCGTTGTTGCTTCGCTGACATCTACGTCGGTGTTCGCTCAGCAAAGTGAGAAAACGACCGAAGATCGTATTGCGATCCTTCAGAATCGCGTCAGGGAACTTGAAGCTCTTGTTGCAAAACTTACGCTAGAGAAGCAAGCGGCAGAACAGCCGGCCAATATTGTCCGGTACGCCAAGTTCAAAGAACTGCAAGCAGATGGCGCAATTGTTCGGATCTTTCCGGCTGACGGTATGACACGCGAATCTGTGTTGCCGATGGACATTGCGTTTTTTCCAATTCCCACAACTCATGGGATCAGGCTTGGTCAAACCGTTTTCTCTGTCGATGATGCTGAATCCCAACTCCTGAAATGGAAAAAGATCGCAAACGATAACGGTGTCAAAAACGTGCAGCTATGGGTGGTTACCGACGACATGCAAAACCCTATTTCTCAACGCTTGCTCACTTTTGGGGTCACTAACTTCCATGCGGCCGGCGGCGAGAACCTGAAGCGGTACAAAAAGCGTTGGGCTGAGACAATGAAGGCATTTGAGTAATTCTCGCTGCGGGATAACAGAAGATGCACCCGCGTCACGAAGTCGGGCGTTTTGTCAATAGTGAATCTCTCGTCGTGACCGGGTGATTTTGGACGTTCTTGCGGCGATGGTGTGCAGCCTATTGGGGTCGCAATCGTTGTCCAGGTCTCGAACGTTTTTTCCCAGTTCACGTCAGCAGCGACATCGTGTCGGGCGAAGGTCACTTTCATTGGAACTTCCTGGTAGTGCAGGCCTTCGCATCGGATCGATGCGAGGTTGGTCTTAACCGCAGATTTACACAAATGGACACAGATGTGGTTGATCGAGAATCGTATCTGTGTGCATCTGCGTGTATCTGTGGTTGTTAATAACGTCTGGAATGCCACGCCGCTAGATCGCTGCGTTTCCGAATCTTCATTGTCGTTTGTTGCTCGTGCTTCCTTCGGTCGCTATCCTGAGGTTCGTTGAGCGCCGTCCGATTGGCGATTCGTCCGCCACGCAGGCCCCACGCAAGAACCAGCGTGGTGCACCCGAGCGACGTCGACGTGTTTTCGTGAGCACAAAATCTTGGGTCGCCGCCAGTTGACCACCGCCGTTATCCGGCTTAAATCCACATGAATCCCTACCGGACGCCATTGACGATCGAAAATTCGCCGCAAAAGCACGGTGCACGCAGGCTTCGTCCGTACGTGGTTGCGTGGAGTCTGGGGACTTTCTCGCTGTCAGGTTTTATGCTGGTCGAAACGATTACTTCTTTCGCGATGCCGGGACTTCTGCTTCTCTGGGTTCTGGTTTACGCGGTCGGGAGCGTCTTGGCGGCATCGGTCTCTGCTCCGATCGTTGTGAGATACCGAGCACTCGCCCTCGTTTCGTCCCTTGCAGTGCTGGTGGTGCAATTCCACGTCTGGGCAGCGATAGCGAACCTAGGCCCTGGTGGGACGCAATGACAACACCTTCTCTTACCCCCCCCCCCCCCCTGCGGATAGCAATTGCGTGAACCCGAGTTGTGGTCGGGCCGTTTCCTGGAATTGAAGTGACTCGCCACAACCGGGTTACGCCGGTCGTTCCCCGACTAAATCCATGCGTTATCGCCTATCCACACTGTTATTGACGACGACTTGCATTGCTTTGGCAATTGGGTGGAGCGTGGATCGCTACACTCATCGCGTTCCTTCGTACGAAGACCGACTTGCTGATCACGCTCGACTGGCGGCAACACTTGCGAAGGTGAACCAACTCCATCAATTCTGCGACTCCCCTCAGCCTTACCTCAGAAATGTCCCGGACTTGCTATTTGGAGAGTACCTGCAATTGTTCAGGAACCGTAGACTATTTGAGCGAACGTACGGTCCAATTGGAGATGCTAGCCGTATTGATGCTGCAGCGCTGCGATGGATTGGCTACGAGACACTGCGACGCATCGAGGTAACCACGCTCAACGAGTTTGAAGAAAAGCTACGACAATCTGGTCTCGGGGGACCGCAAGTCTATGACCTCTATACTGCTAACGGCTCTCTCAAGCCTGGACTCTCCGAGTTTGTATTGGAATGTCTCGCCGCGACAACCGACCCTGCTCTCACTCACTCCTCTGGGCCGTTTGAGGGTGATTGTTCCAACGCGATGCGCCACCTTTTTCACTCACTCCAGAACACGACTTTCGACCATGCTGCCGGAGGGTAGCCATCGCATGGAAGTTGCGGACTGGAAATGGCTTGAAGACGAGCGGGCGGGAGGGAGACAAGGAGTGAGGAGTGAGGAGTGCGTTAGCCCATGACTGGCGGACTGTGGAAAAGTTGGTTTAGGTCGCTAGAGCTCGTTCGAGCTCGTCCCGGGTTCGCGATGATCGGTGTTCTCGTCATGCTGGATACTTCATGCGACCCAGCAAGAACGGATCGTCTCTCGGATCCTAGATTGCTTAAGCAATCGCTTCATATTTTCTAACCAGTGATTTTTTAACCTTTCCTCGGCGGTGCTCGGTCGTAACATGATGGCCGCAAGCGGGAGATTGATTCTCTCCGGCGGCACCTGGCGGTGCGACGTTGATCGTTACAGAGAGATGCTATCGCGGATCGACATAACTGGTAGACAGAAAGATTGAAACGGCGGCGCATTAATCGCCTTCATCGTTCTGCCTTCATGTTTTTGTCACCCATTTTTTTGCCTGGGTTTTGGTCATCGGGGGGCGTAACGATTTATTGCGTTTGCGGTCGTCAATTGAGTGCGTCGGTTGCCCATTGGCGTTGATTCGCGTGATTCGCGGGCTAACTGGCGTTGAGAGGGAGCTCCTACCGTCGCGTTGCGACTACTGCTTGTCTATTGCGTTGACGTTCCACGGACTCGCGTCCGTCACTATCGCATTTCGTCGCGTTGCGACTGGATGGACAACAGGTTGAAGCGGCAGGTTTGGGCGACCGCGAGATAGCATGTTCTATCTTCCTGCCTTTGAATTTTTCTGTCGCACCAATCTTTCTGTCCTCACTTGCGGTGTGAGCAGTTTGGCCGCGCTAGGGCAGGTCGGTCGCGGAATTTGCGGATCGATACCGTGTACGAGACTCTCGGAGCATTTCGTTCGGTCCTTGCTCGGACGATCGATCGACAGAATTATTGGTGCGACAGAAAAATGAGTTTGCCATGGTGGTTCGCGATTGGGGTCGATCGCTCGCGTTGTTCCTGTTTTTTAACCTATCATCTTCTAACCTTTCTCGGTGTCTCGGACGCATGGGCATCCGCGGTTGGCAGTTGATTCGTGTCAGCGGGAAGTGAGGCTTTTGAGCCAGTTCCAAGCCAGAGATTACGATCGCTGTCGCCGCAACCGATCGTCAATCATTCATTGATATGTTCATCGCCTTTTCGGTATGCGGCGTTCATTCGCAATCATTGGCGTGATCCGCGGGGAAATGTTGGCGAGCGGTATTCGCTGCGAATCAGATGGATCTCCACGGGGCCAACGTGCATCATGCCGCCCGCTTGATTGCGATTGAAGAGTGCAAGGGAACGGCAAGTGAGAAGTGTCGGCTGGGAGCCGGATGCTGTAACGCGGCGCGTCCGAATCGGAGCGGGGCCGCGGGGCAATGCGGCATGGTTAGAATCCTGTGACACCACAACGGGAAACGGGTGGAAAGCAGGGGGCACAAAGCTTAACCTAAAGCAAAGAGACCTCGGTCTACTCGCCCGGAGTCGGGCTTGCAAGGTTTTACGAATGGAACGTCAACTGTTCCGGACCGCCGTCCCCGCCGTTGTGTGTATGAAATCCGATGAACGCCGACACGCTCCCATGGCTCCGCAAATCGATTTGCATGCGTCCGTCGTCCTTGGAGGTGCTGTCAATCGCCACCGACATCTACGATCGCACGTGTCGTACTGACTTCGATGCACCGGGCTTCTGCGTCGTCAACCTTGGCAACTCCATCGATTCCGTTGCTTTTCGTCAACTGATGGTCGATCTCAAGCGTGCAATGGCTGGAATTCACGAATCCAGAACCGACAGCACGCTGATCTACCTGTCAGCCTCGCGATTCGATCAACAAGAAACAACTCGCCCTCATCTTGATGGTGGCCCGGACGAATGCTTCCTCATGTTGGGCTACGAGCCCAGCGAGGTGGACTCTGAACTCGAAATCTCGGACTACGCGAAATGCGCGTTCGATCTCAGCCTGTCGCCCAAGGAATTCATGGCCAAGCACAATCCAATGTTTCAATCCGGCTACGAATTGCTGCGGCCGTATTCCACACGCATTCCATGCTTCTCGCGAAACGATTACCAAATCATTTGCGTCAACAATTCATCCGCACCGTTTTCCCAAGACCAACCGATGTGGCAGGGCACACTCCATACGGCCACCATTCTAACTCCCAATGAATCAAAACGGCGCGTCATCAACTCCACGATGATCGCTGTGGCACCTGCTGGCACTCCTGATACAGTCACGGAACCTCAGCAAAAAGAATTTGTCACTACTTCGACGGTCCGTCGGCGGGGTTATGATAAACAGCACCTCGAAGACGATACGTAAACATCGCGTGGATGCGGAGAATGTCAACGGAGCGATTTGGTCGTTGAGTACTGTTCGGAAACCACATCATCATGCGATTTTTGTTAACAAATCACGCGGGTGAAGTGCCTTCTCTGTAGTGGACGAGGCAACGAGTCCCGTCATGCCGATGAGTCGCTGGGACTCGTAGCCTCGTCCACTACATCCAACGCTGGGGCTCGTAGCCTCGTCCACTACCCTTGAAGCTGGCCGAGCTACGCTCATCCGAGTAAAGCTCTAGCGGCACGGCTCTAACGCCACGGGAGGGTTCATGTCATTTGGGAAACATTTTGAAATGGCGAAGTTATTTTCGAACGGTTCGTTAGCGACTTTCCCACGCGTTCTCCGATACGCGTGCCGTTATTTCACCTCGACCACTGACTAGCGGTCGCTGCAATCCGAGTAGTACAGCGGTTGGGGCGGCGGTTTCTCTTGCGGCGCATGTCCGCTTGCCAGCCAGAGCGTCCAGCCTAAAATCAGCCACACCAACCAATGCACCTGATCGAGTTTGATCTTCGAGTTCGGATTCATCCAGCCAAGGTGTTCGTGGCTGACGATGACAGATCTTTGTTGAGAGAGTATAGAGAACAGCAAGAAAGCGTTCCAGCGCCGCGAGAATCGGCGAAACAAAGCAAACGAAAAACACCCCCACCTCGCCGCGACAGCGGCTTACATGAGCCATGCTATCCACCGAAGGACGGCGTGGCGAGTGTGCAAATGGAAACCGTATTGGCTGCTCATCGGTGATGGCGATCGCTATCCCGATGCCGGCAATCAAATTGAGCAAGAGAAGGCGAATCAGCTTCCATGGATTATCCACCTATTGTTAACTACCTGTTGGGCGCGGCTTTCACTGCGTTGCTTGTTTACTGGCAAGTTCTACGGGGAAAAAATCAAAAGTCCAAGCCGATAGAAAACAGGAAGCGAATCGCTCCTACGATTGCGGACCTTCAAGGCCAATGGAAAGTCGTTTCGTTTGGCCAGAATGGTGGGAAAGCACCGTTCTTTATACCTTGGCTTGTGAAAGCACGACTTGTCGTCGAAGGAGACCGGTTTATCAAATTGATGGGTGACCGGACGATTGATTCAGGACGTCTTGTGATTTCAACAGACGGTGACCACGCGACATTTGACGAATACAGCGACGCTGGAGACGATTCAGACAATGTGCATCTTGGGATCATCCGGTGGGTTGGCAATAAAATTGAGCATCTGCAAGGTAATGCTGGAGGGGATCGGCCGACGGGATTTCCGTATTCGAAGGACTCGATGTGCGGTTACGCTATGATGAAACGCAAGTAGATGCAGTCGAGCTCACGATCGTGGATCACGAATTTGTGCAGCGGAGGAGGGCATGGGCGTTTGCCGACGAATCTCGCCATTCTTCACGATTCGCTCGATAGGATTAGAATGCGGCGAAACGAGGTGGCGGAGTCGTTCTTTTGAAAATTGAAAATTAATCGCCGCGACGCAATTGTTGCGTCCGTTCTGCACCAAAGTTTGACTTCTCCAATGACGAATAAATGTTCGCAGTGCGGGTTGACGACGCACACTGTCGATGCAACGAAGTGTCTGCTGTGTGGAACGCCATTTTCCAGCGCAGATCGTGGTCCGCAAATTGGCCAATCAGCCGCCCTCGCAATGCGTCCAACTCCGAGGAAGTGTGCGAAGTGCGGGATGACAACGCACTCCGAAGATGCGACGAATTGTTTGCTGTGCGGAGAGTCCTTTCCTGATCCGCTCGTTGCATCGAATCCGATTGGGGGCGAACCACAGGCAAATCAGGGAGCAAGGCAGGCGGGGCACTCGACTCTCTATGTCAGTCGCAGAGAAGGTCTCAAGCCGCGCAGGTTGATCGCTGTCTTCACGGCTCTGCACGGTATTGTCGGATTGCTTGGCGGAGCGGGGCTCGTTGCAATGATCCTGCTTAAAATCATTCCTACCGTGAGTGTTTTGATGGTCACGCTCGCAATCGTGACTTTCACTGCGCGAGGCGTCTGTGGTGCCGTTGGTGCGATATTGCTGTGGCAGGGAACAAAACGAGGCTATCAGTTCTCGTTGGTTTGTTGGGGCTATGTTGTCGTGGTTGGCCTAATCGCGGTTGTTCAGATTCCTCTGTTAGATCTGCCGGATGCGATATTGGCAAAGCATATTGGGTCAACGCTCGGCAAGCTTATGTTTGGCATTCCGTTCGTGTACCTGCTTGCGAGTGACTTGCTTCGCTTGAATTCTACGGCAATCAGGTCATCGTAAGGACAAGGTTGAGTCGTAGCGAGTCGGAAGTTGCTTATCGAACGGGAGTGACTGTCGTAAGCACCCGAGCGGTGCTGGTTGCCGTTTCGGAACTGGCCGAATCCTTTCGCCGTCGCCCGCAGAACGCGATCGACGATGAAGTCCGCGGTTGGCAGCGTGTCTTGGGGTTCGCTTGTCTTGAGATTTCCAAGTGAGCAGCAAGCGTCTTCCGTTAGTGCGACACATTCTTTCGGAGCGAAGCGTTCCTGGTGGGTGGGCGTGGTGAGGAACTTGGATTTTCTGGTTTTGGAGTTGAAGAAGCAGGCGACGGAGTTGAATTTGCCGAGGTCTAGTGCGTGAATCTTCATGTGTACTTTGATCCATGTGTTTGGTGGGTGGAGTGAATGTGACCGGCAGCCGCACGCTGCCGAGATCACGGGTCCGAGTCGCCAGTTATTTTGAGCGAATGACTCCCACCCATCAAATCTCGGATTTGCATGGATTCTTTCGCCGACTCGGCACTTGAACGATACAAGAATTCAAATGCGTTTGATGATTGCACTATTTGTTGTGGCTATTGCAATATCGAGTGCTCGTAGCCAAGAAAGCCCGCTGGCAAAACCGACGGTAACGTCAACTCGCTTAAGCTGCTCAACGGGATTCGCGGAAGTTACCTATGGATACAAACGCTCCGCAGCGAATGCCGACGCGGTGAAGCTCGAATTCATCGTCATTCAAACGTCACAGCATCACCTGTTCAAAACGGAAGTCTTTTTGAGCAGCAAGGTCGACGACGTCACTCCTCCCGCCTACATCACTTTTGGCGACGGGGTAATCGACCTTCCAAATGATGCTCAGCTTCATGCCATCACCGATGGTCGCTATCATCGAGCTGACTCGGATGTGACGCTCGGTGAGATTCGTGCTTGGGTCGACCAGTCTCCATTGCGAGCCAGTATCGAGTCGTTGCTGGAATACCGAACCAAATCTCGTGCTGATGAACAAGGCGGTGCCAACAAGCGGACTCGCTGGGTGCAGGCAAGCCCGGAAGAGGTTGTTTGGTCGTCGAAAGGTTCTGACAACGTGCTGGATGACCATTCAATAGAGCTCCGAGGATCATCCAACGATTGGCAAGAATTCACGCTTTATTTTCAGCCACCGAAGCTGATGCAAATCGAGCATATTCTGCTGGAGGTGCTGCCGTCAGCGGCAACGGACGCCAACGATAATCAAAGAATGGTGCTGTTTGAGGTCAATCCGCATCTCGAAAGCGTTGAGAATGGGGCGATGCCATTAGAGTTTCGAAGTTGTCGGTTTTTAGGAAACGAGGATGACGAAACTGCAGCGAATTGCATCGACTCTTTGTCCGATACCGGCTGGACTGTGCCTGACTTTGTCGGCAAGGACGCTTGTCATCAACTCGTGATGGAACTCCGCAAACCCATCACGGTCCAGCCTGACGGCATGTTCGCGATCACCATTGACTCAGGCGGTGCACCCGACCTAAGGCAGCTTTCGCGAATTCGCGTATCTTTTTCCGGCCAGGCTCAAGACGGCGGGTGGTGATTTGGTGCGAGCTGCGGATTGGGAGGGAGACACGGAGACACGGAGACACGGAGACACGGAGACACGGAGTGGGGAGTGGGGAGTGGGGAGTGAGGAGTGAGGAGTGAGGGCTGGGAGCTGGGAGCTGGGAGCTGGGAGCTGGGAGCTGGGAGCTGGGAGCTGGTGCAGATTGATTCGTTGTGTTCGCACGCCTTGAGGCTTAGCGGGTGGTAGACAGAAAGATTGGTGCGACAGAAAAATGTTCTAGACGCAGTAGCGGCTGCCCTGTATTTCGGTCTTCACCTTTTTGTCACCCATTTTTTTGCCTGGGTTTTGGTCCTCAGGGGACGTAGCGTGTTAATGGGATCGTGGTCGTTAATTGAGCTCGTCCGATGAGCACTGCGTCGAACGCTACGACGGCTGTTGTGCGTTACCAATTGGCGTTCATTCGCGTGATTCGCGGGCTAATTGGTGCGACAGAAAAATGGGATGGCCATGCCGATTCGCGATTAGGCATGAAGGACTCGCGTTGTTTCCATCTTTTAACCGATCATCTTTTAACCTTTCTCTGTGTCTCGGCTACGATGCGTGTATGGGCAAAGGCAGTCACTGCCATCGCTTTGCGAGTTTGCTGCGACCGCGGTGTCGATATCCCGCGAACGCCCAACCAGAGATTATGGTCGCCATCGCTGCTGCCGCGGCAAGTTTGCATTGTTCAATCGCGATGATTGGCGTGACTAGCGTTGGTATCGTCAACGCTCGACATGTTTGGGCACCGCGTAGGTCGTGGATCGAACGTCGCGTTCGAGATTCTTGCTCCACTGCGTTAATGGCAAAAAGATGTGGGACAAAAAGATGGGTGCTGCGTAGGGAGAGCGGACATGTTTTGCGACGCCGGCGAAGGAGATGTGGAGGTCGACCTGTGGTGACAAGCGAAAACACCAGCGAAACAGCAGGTCCCGCTGGTGGTATCGTCCTTGTCAATTTTGGGTTCGCTTACCAGTCGGATCCGATCACTTCCTTTGAAGCTCGCGTGCCCAGGGCTCCCCAAAGCCCGAATGGACTGGTGCGACCTGCGGCTAAACCTCCGGTTGCATTGGATACTTGAGCCGAGCTGCTGTTGCCAGCTTCAATTGAATCGGTGATGAACTTCACCGCTCCGTCTCCCATCAAAATGTGG
Source organism: Novipirellula caenicola (assembly GCF_039545035.1). Lineage (NCBI taxonomy): Bacteria > Pseudomonadati > Planctomycetota > Planctomycetia > Pirellulales > Pirellulaceae > Novipirellula > Novipirellula caenicola. The sequence goes on along the minus strand of NZ_BAABRO010000030.1, from coordinate 47,549 downwards.
CAACCTCCTTGATGACGACTGCTTGGTGGAGCGACAGCGGAGGCACCACGGCTTGTTGTCGCCATACAGATCTCTCGATTTGGAGGCAGAATTGTGTTCATGCCGCTGTAGCCAATCCGTCCATAGGCCCATGCATAGCCACGACGATGTTCCGAGTTCGTGATGATTGCCTGGGCACCCCAAAACTGCGGTCGAGTTGCGTCAACGCCGTTGCAGCTAACCGCACCGCCGGCGGGGACCAGGTCTCGTCCGTCATCGTTTGTACTGCTGCCTGAAACTCCGAACGTGGTCCGTTTGTCGCGATCACCCAAGTCGGTGGTGATTTCGCCGGCGGCTATGGTGTTGGCAAGTCCGTCAAGGATGTCTCGGAAACGCATCTTTTGTCGAGGAACAAAGACACCTCGCTGTGAGTGCCTGACGGCAATTGCACGTGTATTGTCGGTCATTTCATTGTTATCAAGTGCTCCCCAGTCGCCCATGTGAACAGAGTCACCGCCGCAGTAGGCGTAGTTGGTACGTCCGGACGAAGGCAATCCAGCGCCTGGATCGCTTGGGCAGCGAAGTGCCGGGATCTCGGTGAGCCAAGGAGCGTAGCGGTTGGTGCTATGGTCTGCCTGCGTCATTTTGGGGTTAGGGCCCATCGCCTGGAACGTGCCGGCGGTAACGGTAAGCGGATTGCTAATCTGTTCCCAAATCGCTTGTTGCTCCATGAACGGGGTCAAACCTACGAGCCAATTTAGCTCGAGACGATTGATTCCAGTACCGACCAAAAGCGTGTCCGCGTCGACGGTTGATGGGTTTGAAGTGCCGCCCTGGGATACAGGCAATTGGTTGTAGGCGGCATGATAATTGTGCACCGCCAATCCGATCTGTTTGAAGTTGTTGCTGCAATTCATCCGGCGGGCCGCCTCGCGAGCCGCTTGCACGGCCGGCAACAACAGGCCTACGAGCACCCCAATGATCGCGATCACGACGAGCAATTCCACGAGGGTGAAACCAAAACGTTGACGAGCTAAATTTCTCAATGTACGACTCCAAAAGTATTGCCAAGGAAGAGGCGATTAATATCGTCCCATTAGACAATGATGCGGATCGCAGATTCCTTAACCTGCAATCTGGGCTTTTCGCGAAGGTTTTAGGTAATTGATTCAATTGAGGGCTCAGGCCATGAGGTGCCGCCATGACGAACCCTCTTTCGGGCTTGATTGCATTCGCACAACCGAAGCCTAAGGCGGCGAAAGCCGAAGTTCTTCGTCCACGCTGTGGCGATTGGAAGTCCAGGAACGAAACTGAAACGGAACGAAACAGGGACAGGACTCGTCTGTAGTATCGGCGCCGCGTGGTTTCGGCGAGCTCATCCAGAACACAAACGCGTCGACCAGGGAACACGATGCGGACATGGTGTTGCAATTGAGTCTGGGGGTATTCGCTTTCCGTGGTGAGCCCAGGCATCTATCAGACGCAAGGATTGATGCGACCGAACGATTGGAACGACGGAGAAGCGGTAGCCCCCGATTCATCTGACTTCATCATTTTGTCAGCCATTTTCCTGTTTGTTAACTGCTCATCGGGAGACGTAGCGATTTGTTGGGCACGTGGTTGCCAATTCGCGTCGTCGGTTTTGCATACTTCGATTGCTGTCGCCGCTACCGCGGCTAGGTTGGTGTCGTTGGTGCCCGAAACCCCACGCTGCCGCGTGGGGCTAAGTGCTGCCGCCGCTGCCGCGGCTTTTGTGCGTTGCCCATTTGCGTCGATTGGCGTGATTCGCGGGCGGATTTGTACATGCTGGATTGGCCCGCGAATCATGCGAATTTCCGCGAATCTCCAATCCTCTGGCCGCCGATTTGATTTGGGGTGGGCAATGTGAAGTCATGCCTGGAAAGAGGTGTCCACGGAGGCCGGATGCGTGGGCGGCGCCAGTTCGGGGCTGAGAGAGCGCAGTGATCCTTGGGACTGCGTACAATTGGACTGTGTTTTATTAGGCGAGGAGCAAGATATGTGGCACCGCAGGTGAAGTCAGTGGTAAACTGTGAGCGCAAGGCGTATCCTGACATCCGTGAGATGCCATTCTGCTCGCTCGAAGAAAGGCTTTGGGTTTTACATATGGAACATCTCTCCCGTCGTCGGTGACTCCTTCCATTTTGTCTGTTGAATGAAGCTTCTTGAGATCAAATCAGAAATGGAGAAACCGCCTCGTCCTTGGTTTCAACTGTTTCGATTGTCTATTGATCGCGGCGCTGCCAAAGAATGGTTCGGCTGCAAGCCATTTGTTGAATTCGTTGACGGACTGGGCAATGCCGACATTTGGGCATTGGAGTTTGATTGTGGGCTTCGAGTTGGTTTCGAGTTCTTGCACTTCCAGACCGGTGGCTCTGTTAGAGCGTCCGAGCCAAACGCCTCGCATGTTCAGAGGCACCTCCGGCACTGGCAAGCAAAAATGGAACCGTATCCAATCGGTACCTTTACCGATTTAGACAAAGCGACGATTCAGCACTACGCGGACCGCTACGCAGAGCTTCTCGAGCCGCATTCCTATCAACTGTGGCGAATGGGGGACGATGGTAATGAAATGGCCATTGGCGAACCGACGTCGTTTCTTGATGCGAGATGCTGGCAACATGAGTTGGAGTCACGCAAGCACAAGCAGATCTATTGGATATCGCAGAATGCGATCAGCGAAGATTAGTGTTCCCGTCCTAGGTGAAACACTAATCGCCACTCATAGACGCTAATCGATTTGCGGTGTTGGTCTTGCTCCGACGCCGTCGATACGCCCGCTGGTAGCCGATTCGGGCAGTGGGGAGCCAACGATGTGATGTTTTGCATTACCGATTGCGACCTTAACGGATCGAGGTTCGCGAAAGGCAGAAAGATCGGTACGGCAGAAAGATTAGTGCGACAGAAAGATTTTCAAGACGAGGTAACGCGTGCTTCATTCTTCTGCCTTCATCTTTTTGTCAATCATTTTTTTGCCGGAGTTTTGGTCCTCAGGGGACGCTGCGATTTGTTGGACACGTGGTTGCCAATTCGCGTCGTCGGTTTTGCATACTTCGATTGCTGTCGCCGCTACCGCGGCTAGGTTGGTGTCGTTGGTGCCCGAAACCCCACGCTGCCGCGTGGGGCTAAGTGCTGCCGCCGCTACCGCGGCTTTTGTGCGTTGCCCATTCGCGTCGATTGGCGTGATTCGCGGGTGAATTTCGCGAAGTGACACTTGGCCGGCGAATCAGACGAATTTGCAGGGATCTCAAGATGGGTTGACGTCGCGTCGGACAAGCACCTTCGTCGGATCGGAGGTCATTCGGTGATCCAGCGGGCGGTCATGGAGTGCGACTGAAGTGCGCACTCGAGTTGCGGCCGATTGGTCTTGAGCGACTTGACGCCCAAATCTATATCCTGCGGCCATTTTGCCGGCTATCGGTTTTTTCCTGAATTTTATTGTCGATGCCAGTCGCATTGGTGCGGCCAGATTCTCTATATTGCAGCTTGTGTTTTTTGAGTCATCTGAAGTGCCGCGGAACGAATTGTTGGAGAGTAGCTGTGTTGTTTCGACCGATTGCGTTCGTGTTGGCGTTCGTTTTTGTAAGTGCAGCGTCTGCGGCGGAGTTGCAGTTTGACGGACTTGTGGATGACACGGGGCGACAATGGTTGATCGGCAAGCCGGCTGTCATTCAATTGATCAGCGGAACGGTCGTGGGTGACGTCGAGGTCGTGGGCTTCATCAAAGACCCTCGATCCGACGCGATCCGGTTTTTTCAGTACCAGGACGGCAAACGCAAGCCGAAGATCAAGGCCACGGACGTGTATCGTCTGTTGATCGGCGGACGACCCTACTCGTTTCGCTACCATCGACCCTCGGGCGGCGTTCACCTGATTGACCTGGGCAAGGCGCAGACGGATGCCGAGGCCCGCATTACCGATAGCAACAAGACGCTTCGCGACCCGCAAACGGACGAAGAAATCAGAGAGGCGGTTGGCGATCAGATTGTCATTTTCAACGACGCTCGCAAATCGTTGGCACCGGTCAACTTGAGTTTCGCGGAAACCGACTTTTGTCTGCTGTTGACCGATTTTCCTCAACAGGCAGCGGATCAGGTTGCCGAGCAAGTCGATGTGATGTGCCAACAAATGAATAGTGTCTTTGGGCTGCCCAAAAGTGCAAACATTTGGCAAGGCAAGATGATGGTGGCGGTGTTTAGCCGACGGGAGCTGTTTGGCAAGTTCGAGTCGGATGTCTTGAACAATCCGAACTTTGGAACGAGTACGACGATCTATCATCACAATCGCCAGCGTTTTTTGGTTGCGACGTACCGTGAGAAACTTGATGCTTCGGTTGCGTCGACCATCTCGTGGAGCATGGCGGCCGGGTACATCGATCGCTACCGTTCCGATGTCAAGCTTCCGCGTTGGGTCCACTCCGGTCTGCAAGACATGTTGCATCGTGTCATGTTCCCTGATCCGAAAAGAGATGCCGCCGCGAGAAACACGGCAGCCACTCGGCTGAGACGCACCGGAAGTCTGCTTGGCATCTTGCAGGCGACGGAACTTGATGACGAGCGTGAAATTTTGGCAAAACTACTGGTGATCCACCTCGTCGAAGCCGATCCAAAAGCGTTCAGCCAATTCTTTGAAGACTTGAAATTGGGTCACAAGTGGGACGCCGCACTGATGGCAAATTATGGGGCGACCCCGGAAGCCTTCGCCGCCGACTTTGGACGACGGATGGGCGTGCCCAATCTGACCCCGTAACGCGGCGGTGATGGCCAGACAGGATCATGGCCCATCGGCAAATTACGGCATTCACGTCTCGTAGCTACGCTCGCCCGAGCGTGGTTGGTTGCCGCCCAATACGAATCACCACCTTCTGGCGAAGGTAGCTAGGAGATAACGCTTTACCATGGTGATTGCTTCCAAGACCGCACTTCGATCTTGCCGTCTTCGTGGATGCGGACTCGTACGGCACCGACTTCGGCCGTCACGTGAACTCCGGCGCCGGTCGTATCTAGCATGGCTCGTACCGCCGGCTTTCTTGCTCGTTTCCCGCCGCTGACGATCACTTCGGCGGGACGCGACCACTGCAGGATTGATTCGGCATTCATTGTCAAACTGCCGTGATGCGGCGCCATCAACACGCCGCCCGGCGGCGGTCGCTGTTGATTGATTAGCGTTTCGGTCCCTGGCGGCTCGAGATCGCCGGGAAGCAACAACGTCTTTCCGCCACCATCGATTCGTAATACCAAGCTGTTCGCGTTGTCGTTGCCACCGATTCGCTGTGGCGGCGGATGCAGGATCGACATTGGCAGCGCGAGTGCGGGGATTTGCAGTGACTCGAACGCTTCGATCACCGGCACGTTCGCTTTTGCGATGGCCAATCGCGTGGGTACCAGCCCGACTTCGTTTTGTGCAAGCATCCCGGGAGGCGTGATGATGCGATCGACCGCGAAGCGTCGCAATACTCCGGGGATCGCGTTGTAGTGATCCGAATCGGCATGCGACAAAAAGATCGCATCCAATCGTGTCACTCCGATCGACCACAGCGTCGCATCAATATCACGACTGCTGCCGGTCTGGTTCGCCATTCGGCCGCAGTCGTATAGATACACACGCCCTGCGTCGTCTCGCATGACTACGCTTGTGCCGTGACCGACATCGACAAACGTCGCTTCAAGCGTTCCATTTTCGATTGGCGCCGCGGTGGTCGCCATCATCCACGCGGCCACCATCCAAATGAGGATCCAGCTATAACGAAATCGCGAGCTGGCGCGGCTTGGTGGCCGGAAAAGTGAGCCGACCATGACCAGATAGAACACGGCCACACTCCATGCCGGCGGCGACGGCAACCAAAAATGTCCGTAGGGAATTTCAGCCGCAATCCCAATGATTTGCCGCATGCATTGCAGCCCGACGCCACACAAATAACCAGGCAAACCTGCTGCGGCGGCCCAGACCCACCCCACCACCACCGTGGCGACACCACAGGCCAATGACCAAAATAGAAATGGACTCAAAATCACATTGGTCACGACGCTGACGAACGAGACTACATGAAATTGGTGCCACACCAGTGGGATGCTGATCGCGGTCACACAGCCGCTGTACCAAACCATCCTTGCAAGCCATTGCCATGCGATCCGCCCGTAGCGAACCCAAGTTGGTTTCGACGACTGCAGCAGTGCATCGAGTTGCTGCTCGTTTTCGATCGCTTGATCCACCGCATGAGACTCGGTGATCGTGCGGGCGCCACACAGGAACAGCGTCGCGACGGCAAGAAACGACAATTGGACGCCAACATGAAATAAATTTTCAGGGTTGATCGCCAACAACATCAGTGCTGCGAGTGACAAGGTGTTGATCGGCTGCGCCGGACGCCGGAACCACAGCGAGCACATCAGCATTCCGACCAACACTGCCGCACGCATCACGGGTGGACGGCCTCCGGTGATCGCAGTGTACAAGCAGCATACCAACAACACCCAAACGATCTTGGCACCGAAGGGAAACCGCAGCAACATCGCCACCCAGCTAGCCAACACGATCACGATCGCAAGGTGCAATCCGCTGACGCTCAACAAATGAGCGGTCCCGGTGACCAGCAACCGATCACGGGTTTCGGGATCGACAAAATCACGTTGTCCGATCACTAGCGCGACCGCCAATGGACCCGAAGCCTCGCCGGTGTGCTGCAACAGAAGCTCGCGGCTCTCGGTGGCGATGATGGCAATCCCGCGATCAAAATCCCACCGTCGTCCGATCGCTTCGATCTGCGTTTCGCGAGCAACGTCGATGCGGGCGTGGATGCCGCGGCGACGGTACACCGGCCGCAGGTCGTTTTCGCCGGGATTGGTAGGAGCGACGATCTTTGCCAGTGCGCCATGGGCTCGAATCACGTCGCCGGGCAGCCGATGATCGAGGCGACCGCTGCACACGGCCATCGCGCGGCCACTACACGGAACAAAGTCGTCTCCGATGCGAATCCGTGTGGTTGTCAATTCCAACACCGATTGCCAGGGCGATTGATCGCGTCCACGCGCAGAATCGGCTAGCGGATTGCGGCGAACGACCACAGGCCGATCGATCATGCCTTCGACAATCGCCGGTTCGGGATACTCCGATGCGTAGTGCCCGATGGATGCGGTTTGATAGGCAAAGTCGTTGTAACCATGCCACAGCCCTGCAAGCGAGGCGATGGCCAACACCACGGCGACCCGTTTGGTGACCGCAGTGGGAAACGCAAACAGCAGGCATGCGGCGATCGCAACGCCCCCCCACAGCATGGAGCGTAGCTGGAACTCGAGCGACAGCCCTGCGTCCATTGCGATCCCGATTGCCGCGGCGATGGCCAGTAGCAACAGGGGGTGTCGCGGCCAGAAGTCCGCCATCGGATGGCGGGGTTTGCGATCATGTGTCGCACCCGATACCGCATCCAAAGCTGGTCCCCCTTTTCTTTCGGCACGAAAAATCGAGTACGATAGCCAAGCCGAAGCGTCCGATTTTCGATTTCTCAATCCCCTCAGTCTATCACATCCAATGTTACACCCCTTCAAATGGCCACGGTTTCCGGTGTTAACACTGGCAGCATCCACGGCCACATTCACGCTGATCAGCTCACTGTTCCTCTCAGGGCTCACTACCGACTTTGCCATGGCACAAGAATCAACCACGCTGACGACATCTCAACGCACGATGCAGTACCCCGAAACCAAGACGGTCGATGTCACCGATGACTACCACGGGCATCGTGTCGCCGACCCTTATCGATGGTTAGAGGACACCGAGAGCGAGGAGACCGCCGCGTGGGTGGAAGCTCAAAACAAAGTCACTCAGGCGTACCTGCAATCGCTACCCGAGCGTGAGTCGATGCGAGCAAGGCTGGAAAAACTGTGGAATTACGAACGATTCGGTCTGCCCAGTCACAAAGGCGACTACTACATCTACTCGCACAACAACGGGTTGCAGAACCAAAGCGTCCTCTACAAGGCCGATTCGCTCGAAGCCGAGCGTCAAGTGCTGATCGATCCCAACAAGCTCAGCGAAGATGGCACCGTTGCTCTCGGGTCCACCATCACCAGCAAAGATGGGAAACTTCTCGCGTATTCCTTGGCCGACGGCGGTAGCGACTGGCGAACTTGGAAAGTCCGAGACGTGGCGACCGGGAACGATCTGGACGACATCGTTCGCTGGAGCAAGTTTAGCGGTATCGCTTGGATGCCGGACAGCAGTGGATTCTTTTACGCTCGCTACACCGCTCCGGTCGAAGGCCAAGAATTGACCGGCACTAACGAGAATCAACGGTTGTATTTTCACCGCCTAGGTGACGACCAATCCAAAGACACGTTGATCCTCGAGCGGCCCGATGAACCGAAATGGGGATTTTCGCCGGTGGTTACCGATGATGGCCGCTATCTGGTCATCCACAACTGGAAGGGCAGCGAGCCGAAATCACAAGTCTTCATCAAAGATTTGACTGATCCCGATGCCACCGTCGAACCGTTTATCACCGGTTTTGATGCCGAGTATGATTGGATCGCATCCGTTGATGCGACGCACTATTTTGTGACCGATAACGACGCTCCGAAACGCCGTTTGATTGCAGTCAACGTTGGCAAGGCGGATCGCGAGCACTGGAAAGAGGTGATTCCGGAGTCCGACGATGTGCTGGAATCGGCGAGTTTGTTCGGTGAAACGTTTTATCTGAGTTATCTAAAAGACGCTCGTAGCCGTGTGGCTCGCTATTCGATCGAAGGCGACTTTGTGGACGATTTGCCACTTCCCGGAGTGGGCAGCGTCAGCGGTTTCGGCGGTCGCCAAGATGCAACCGAGACGTTCTTTGATTTTACCAATTACGTGACGCCCGGTGAAATTTATCGCGTCGATCTGGCCACCGGAGCAACCTCGTTGTGGCGACGTCCTGAAACGCCAATTCAAGTCGATGATTACGTCACCGAACAGTTGTTTGCGACCAGCAAGGATGGGACGCAGGTGCCCGTGATTGTTACCCGACATCGCGATACCAAATTGGACGGTTCCAATCGTACGCTGCTGTATGCCTACGGCGGTTTCAATATCTCGCTGACTCCCGCGTTTTCTCCTGCCAATGCCGCGTGGATCGAAAACGGAGGGATTTATGCGGTGGCAAACCTCCGCGGCGGAGGCGAATATGGTCGCGAGTGGCACGAAGCCGGCATGCGGCTGAACAAGCAAAATGTGTTTGATGACTTTATCGCTGCGGCGGAACATTTGATCGACAAAGGCTACACACGATCGAGCCGATTGGCGGTGCGTGGCGGCAGTAACGGTGGACTGTTGGTCGGTGCCGTGATGACGCAGCGTCCCGATCTGTTCGGGGCTTGTTTACCGGCGGTCGGTGTGATGGACATGTTGCGATTTCACAAGTTCACGATCGGATGGGCTTGGGCGACCGAGTATGGCAGCAGTGACGAAGCGGACCAGATCGAAAACCTGCTTTCGTATTCGCCGCTCCATAATTTGAAACCGGGCACTTGTTATCCCGCCACACTGATCACAACGGCTGATCGCGACGACCGCGTGGTGCCGGGACACAGTTTCAAATTCGCCGCCGCGCTGCAAGCGGCGCAGGCCTGTGAGAATCCCACGCTGATTCGGATCGAAACGCGAGCGGGGCACGGTGCGGGCACGCCGGTCAGCAAGCGGATCGACGAGTACGCCGATTTATGGGCGTTTTTGCTCGAGAATTTGCAGTAGACCTTGTAGCGACGTGATCCGTTCCCATGCGTCGATCGCATGGGGCGGGTCAAACCGTCATCCACGCGGCCTTGTACCGCAGCCCTAGGTTCAAGATTTTTTGCAGCAACATCTCGTACGTCATTCCCATCGTCTCGGCGGATTCCGAGAAATCTTCGCCGTATTCGATGTTCGGGTTCGCGTTGGCTTCGATCACAAAGATTTCGCCTTTGTCGGTCATTCGCAAATCCATTCGCGCGTAGCCGCTCATGTTTAGCGCTCGATAGACTCGTTTGCACAGACGAGAGATCTTCTGTTTCGTGGCGTCGTCAAGATTCTTGGCTTCCTCGGTGGTGATGCCATGTTTCTCTTGGTATTTATGATTCCACTTGACCTGCCGAGTCGCGATTTTGGCGATGTCATCAGGCATCTTGGTGAACAGCATTTCCCAGGGGGGAAAGGTTTGCAAGCGGTTGTTGCCGATCACGCCGACGTACAGCTCACGGCCTTCGATGTACTGTTCGGCCATTGCATCGTCGTTCGTCTTGTCATGGATGAATTTGACGCGTTCCACCAGCGCTTCGTCGTTATGGACAATCGAAGCCTGGGCGATCCCAAACGAGGCGTCCTCGATCGCCGATTTCACAAACAGTGGAAACGACAACTTTTTAGGACGATGAATTGTGCGGCCCGCCGGAAAAACGGCAAATCGAGGCGTTGGAATGCGATGATACGTCAACACCTTTTTCGATAACGCCTTGTCCTTGCTGAGCAGCAAGCCGCGTGGATTGCATCCGGTATAGGGCTGCTGCATCAGTTCCAGATAGCTGATCACGGCAAAGTCATAGGTGACGACTCCGTGGAATTCTTCCAGCATCATGAAGGTGATGTCGGGCTTGAACTCTTTCAACGCTTCGCGGATCGGCGTCAGATCATCGTACACTCCGATCGGAAGCACCTCGTGGCCAAGGTGACGCAGCGTATCACAGACGTCAAATTCGGCTTTCCAGTCATCCAGTTCTTTTTCGCCCACGCCGTCAAGCGTCAGCGGCGGAACGTGACCGTCACGAACAAGCACCAAGATCCGTAGCGAGCTCATGATCTCGCTCCGTTTGCTGAGGCTCCGCAATGGGGACGCGGGGATAATTCGCGGGAATGATTGCTACATCGCAACACGATGCCGTCCTTCGTGTAAAAAGTTGGTGGTTCGCACTGCGACCAAGATCATGGCGTCCCGTTTGACTTGTTCGATGGCCCCGCCAAGTCGTAGATTCAATTCACGACATCGTTCGATCATTTCTTGGATCACTTGATCGATCGTGTAGGTGTATTCGCCGGTCCAGTGGGCCACGATTGTGCGGAGTTCGTTGCGAATTCGGCTCAGGAACGCGGCGGCGGTCACATTGCGTCGATGTTCTTCGTCCGACGAAAACAGTTTGCGAAGGTCCGCATCATAGATACTTGGGTAATCGACGCCGTAGTGTTCCCGTTTTCGCTGATAATGGGTGCGCAGTGTTTTTCGCAGCCGGCTGACCGGATCGATCGTTTTGCGGTTGTACACCAACGGTCGTTTTCCACGAATTGACTTCATGAACTCGTCGACAAATTCCAGTTTTTCGATTGCGGGCCAGTTGCGATATTGTGTCCGCCAGCGGGAGCCCGGTCGCAACCAAACCGCGAACGTCTCGGCAAAATCCTCAAGCGGATGGGCCTGAGCGTACCACATATCCAGGTGCAGGACGTAATCGCGACTCGACGGCGTCGGTTGGTAGTAATCGGGGTAGGGTTCCGCGGGGCTGCCAAAAAGTTCGCGATAACGTGCTTTTCGGCGGATGCGAAACGCGGTATCAATCGCGTGCCCCGCCTCGTGACGCAGTATTTTCATGCACCAGGCGTGCGTGCCTCCTTCGACTTCCAACAGCTGTTTTCGTTCGAGCCGGGCCAATCGGGGGTGGGCCAAATAGAACGGAATGGCGATCCCGGGAATCCCGTCGGGCGAATACCAATCGTCGCTGAGCCAGCAGTGAGGCCGAAAATTTAACCCCCGACTCGCCAATTCTTGGTTCAGCTGCTCAATTCGTTTCTGTAGAGGCGTGTCTCGAATCGAGAGTTTCAAGTCGCATATCCGCATATCCAGCAGCCGTTTATCGCTTAGCTTGGATAGGTTTGGCATCGTCGAGAGTTTTGGCTCTGGTTTTGCCATTTCACCGTGTATGCAATGAAGCAAATGAAAAAGAATCGAAACGAAGAGTTTGCGTCAGTTTATTCAACTCGTCAGATTTGTTACCCCTAAAAAGATGTCTTCTAAAAAAAACAGCAACGAGGACAAGGCTAATTCGCGCAAGACGTTAGCGTCGGACTCGACCGTGTGCACGCAGTTTACGGGCAGCGGACGGTCAGCGATCGCGGTGATTGGGGTGGCGGGACCAGACGCACGCTGCGGCGTGATGCAGTGTTTCACGGCGGCATCGTCTCGTGAAATGAAACCTCATGAGATCCGTTATGGCGATTGGCATGGACCCAAAAACCGCAGCGGCAACCCGTCCGCTACGGCATCGATCGCCAGCGAATCGATCGTCGTGATCCTGCGTCACGAAGCGCTGTGGGAAATCCATTGTCACGGCGGTTCCGCCGCGATCGACCGCATCATGCTCGATCTGAATGAGGTCGGGATCACGTCGGTCGATCACCAGGATTGGCCGTACCCTTGGTTCGCGGCGACAGCGGACAGTAAGCCAGAATCGCGGTTGGTCCGTGAAGCGACGGAGGTGTTGACCCACTGCCAAACGGTGCGAACCGCCGCCGTGGCGATGGATCAAGTCCGTGGGGCGATGCACGATTGGGCGTCCCGATGGCTCAATGTCGCTGATCGCTCCGCGATCTTGCGGGCGGCTGACAAGTCGGCTGGCGATGATGGGACGCAAGACGAGGGGACGCCACTGGACATCGACGACCTGCATCGCGAGGTTCAAGCGATTTTGGCTTACGCGGCGATCGGGGTGCGGTTGACGGCTCCGTTTCGTGTCGTGCTGTCAGGCCGTCCGAACGTCGGGAAAAGCAGTCTGATCAACGCGATTTTGGGGTACGACCGCAGCATCGCGACCGCAATGGCTGGCACGACGCGTGACGTCTTGCACGCCGAGACCGTGATTGACGGGCTGCCGATTCGGCTGACCGATACCGCCGGGATCCACGACAGCGGCGAGTCGATCGAACGTGAAGGGATCAGCCGAGCGATGCGAGAAGCTAGCGCTGCGGATCTGGTGCTCGCCATCCAAACGCCTGACACCCCTGCGATTGCCGATCCGACATCGCAGGTGCCACGAATCGACGTGCTCAACAAAAGCGATTTGCTAACGACACCGCCGCCCGAGACCGATTGGATTCAAACCATTGCGACGACGGGCGAGGGGATCGATCGGTTGCTCAGCGAGATTGCCAATCGACTTGCTGGTACGTTTCCGCCTGCGAAATCTCCGGTCCCGCTGAACGAGCGTCAGGTGCGGTGCCTTGAGTCGCTGCTGGATACGTCCGAGCCAATGCGGTTAGCCGCCACGCTGAAAGAACTGCTCGACGGGCCATCGTAGCGAAAGCGGTTATCGGCTTGTTGATTTAGTGAAGATTCCTGCAGCAAGGGGGGATGATGGACTTCCTGTTCCTCACCCCCTCTCGAGCTGGTGAACGCCTGGAAAAACGGGTGTTTTCGGCAAACCCCCACTTCAATTGGTCGCGTCAAAGAGCGAAAGTGTGGCTCACGAAATGGACACCGGCTGCACCTTTTGTTCAAAGCATTGCCATTGCGCGTACTACCCATCCGCTGCTCCGCAGTGAACCACTGCACCCTAGGGCGTTTGTCATAATGAATCCTCAGCATCCCTCCTGTGACTTGGATGAAGTGGCTGGTGATTTCTCGGAGGACTCGGGGCTATCGGTGAAACATACCTCTGGGAGCGATCTGCCGCAGTGGTTGACCGGGCACCCACGCTATCGAGTGCTGCGAAAGATCGGTGCGGGCGGCATGGGGGACGTTTACTTGGCGATGCATCTGGTTTTGAATCGGACCGTCGCGCTGAAGGTGATCCGTCGCAATGGGCGCGGTCAACCTCAGGGCGAGCGACGCTTTCGGCGTGAGATGCAGGCGATAGCACGCTTGTCGCACCCCAACATTGTCACCGCCTATGACGCGGAGCCGATGGGGGAAATGACCGTGCTTGTGATGGAGTATCTCGAGGGAGAAACGTTATCCGAGTATCTTGGTCGAGCGGGCGGTTGTTCTCTGTCGGAAGCAAACGCCATGATAAAACAAGTGGCTTCTGCGTTGGGTCACGCACATCAACGAGGCTTGATTCATCGCGACGTCAAGCCGCAGAACATCATTCGGGGCACCGATGGGAAGGTGAAAGTCCTCGACTTTGGATTGTCTCAGATGTGTTCCTTCGGTGATGACGAAGACGACCTTTCCGATGGGACATTGTGCGATTCAGAGACTTACAAAGACGAAACAGACGTCCACGAAACGTCAACATTGACGAGTCCCGGTAGCTGTATCGGCACACCCGAGTTTCGCTCGCCCGAACAAACCGCGGGGGCTGCCGTCGACCTTCGTTCGGATCTCTATGGCTTGGGCGCCGTTTATTCGTACCTGTTGTTAGGACGAGAGGCGAGTCGGATGTTGCGAGCGGCGTTTGCGACCGGCCACGGCGATACCGCGATGGATGAAATGGGCGTGGCCAAGTCCGCCGCCATCATCCTGCGAAAAACGTTGGCCACCGATCCGAGTGAGCGTTATTGCTCGGCTGCGGAGTTCATTGCCGCATTGAATCAACTGCATGCTCCAGAATCCATGCTAACTCGGCGACGAATTGGTGGTGCCGCTGGACTGGCGTGCACGATCGGCCTTCTGTTGGTCATCGTGTTTTTGTTCAATCGCGGCGGTGAAGCCACGCACGCGGCGGCCTCTTCGGATTTCGAAAACGCATCCGATGCTCGAGAACCCGTGATCGCGTGGCCTGGCGCCAATGTATACGTCACCGATTTTTCCCCTGATGGTCGATCCATCTTAGGAGCCGGCGATGCGGGAATGCGGGTGTGGGATATTGATTCACGAAAACTCATTCACGAGTACCGTGGTCATGACGGCTATGTGAATGCGGCGGCATTCAGCCCAGATGGAAAGATCATTCTCTCAGGCGGTTGGCACGACAAAACCGTCGTTGTCTGGGATTCTCAGACGCACCAGGAATTGCTTCGTTTATCGGGCCACAGCGGAGGAGTCACGCGAGTGGATGCATCGGAGGACGGGCGTTATTTACTGTCGGCCAGCGATGACCATACGCTTCGCGTTTGGGACCGGAGTTCTGGTGAATTGGTCTCGGTACTGCGAGGGCATTCGCGAGTGTGCGGAGGTCAATTCAGCAGCGATAGCACACAGGTGTTGTCGTTCAGTCACGATGGCACGGCTCGGCTGTGGGATGCTGAAACGGGCGAGGCCACTCATGAATTTGTGGGGCATCAAGGCCGGCTTGCCGGTTGTGAATTCGGCAATGTACCTGGAACCGTGATCACATGGAGCTATGACAAGAGTCTGCGAGTTTGGGACATCGAAAGCCAGCGAGAGCTCTCGCAGCGCGATCTTTGGCCCGATTCGCCGGAACCGCCGCAAGCGGTTCAAGTTTTCCCGCAACACAACCTAATCTTGTCCAATCACGGGCTTCCGTCGTTATGGATCACCCCACTTGACCGCGGCACCATCGGTTCTCGCCAATTGGCGAAGAACACGCTGCGTGGTTTTTCGATTCGCAGCGACGGGCGATTGGCGGCCGCAGGCGTCTATCACGGCGGCGTCCATCTGTACGAATTACCGTAACCGCCAGTAGGCCGGATCGCAGTGGAGCGAAGCTCCGGCATAGCGACGGTATTGAATTCAACACCATGTTCGCGTCCGCCGGATCGGCGTCACTTGATCCGGCGTGCAGTGACATCGAGATCACTCGGGTGCATCGAGATCACTCGGGGATCTCGGTGTTGGCGATGACTTCGTCCGAGGACGCATCGAAGTGGTTGCGGCACGCTTCGCTGCATAGATGTGCGGTGTATCCGTGCACTTCCGAAGTGAGCTGGTCGCTACCGTCCATGCCAAGTTTGCAGACGTAGCACTTTTCGATCACATGATCTTCGGTGCCATCAAGCAGGTCGGCTTTTTGCAGGGCAACGAGCGTCGCTTCGCTGGCGGGCTCGGTCGTCGTCAGTGGCTCTGGGGTGGTCGCGGGGTCGGTGTTCTCGCCACAGCCTAGGACTGCGATCGAAAGCGTCAATGCCGCGAGAAAGAAAACTCGTTTCATCGTTTTTTCCTTGAGTCAAAAAATGGAGTTTTACTATGCGTCGCGTCGTTTCACTTGTGATTGGCAACGCGGTGTGAATTGGGAACATCGATGGTGATCGTCGATGCATAGCTTGTGAATTCATAGTCGTCGCTCCGCTCGTCCATCGCGGTGTAGTGGGCGACGATCAAATGACGATTGCCGGTCTTGGGAACAAACGTCACCATGCCGTCACTGTCGCTGCGAAATTCGTACTCGGAATCAAATTCGCCGGCCAATTCAGTCCCCTCGGGGATGAACGCGACCACCGCATCAGCGAGCGGTTCGCCTTGGTGCAGTACCTGAACCGTGATCGGGCTGCCGGCGACGGTTTCGCTAAACGGACACGTTTGCATAACCAATTCAAGCGGCAATCCGAGTGGTTTTTGATGGACATGGCGATCCACTGTCGCTGAGTCGAGCGAGTCGGAAACGAGAAAATAGGTCTTGGCGGTGCGAATGCTGCGGATCGATTTGCCGTGGTTCATCACGCGATCAAGTGACTCGACGACACAGTGAACGCCTGGCTCGTGAACCGCCAACGGGGTGGTCCAGTAACCTTCTTTTTCAGCCGATGCCGTTGCAAACATTTTACCCTTGATGTCGGTTCGCTGCCCACCGGGCGCGATGTGGTCAAGTGAAACCCAATCCAGGGTAATTCGGCCGGCAAGTTTAAAATCACGGTGGTGGTTGCCGTGATTGCCAAGCCGAAGGTCAACGTAAACGTTTTCACCGGTCCGCACGATCGGTGTGTGGGTGTTGACCCAAACGTCGTGCGCCGACGCCGTGGAGGTGATCACGAGCAAACCGATCAACGACAAACTTTGTAGTGAGCGAATCATCAAAAATTCCTTCGAGTGGAAAGGGAGAGGGGAGGGAGTTAAGAGGAATGGTGTCGGCGTCTCCAGTCGGGGCCGATTTCGAGCAGGATCGCGTGAAATGCATGTTCCGGAGGGAATGAATCCCAAATTGCGTTTGCGATCGCGGTCTGCAAAGTGGGGTGAGGATTCGCGAACGTTTGCGAATTCACCAAATAGCATGATTAAAGCTCCACCATGACTTCGTGGCCGTTGCGGGTACCCAGGGCACGCCAAACATCCAAGTGGATGCTCTCGGTAACAAAGCCGACGCTGCCGTCGCAGCGAGCAGCATGAACGCCACCGGGGTGGTTGCTGCGAACGCCAAACACGCCCCAACCGCAGCTCTGCATATCCGGAATCCCACTTTGCGGCGGGTGATAGTGCGTGTAACCCGTCCAGTACTCACGGCCATTGATCCAGCCCGCGCCGCGTTGTCCGGACCATCCGCGATGCAGACTGCTGGCGCGCGTGTAGGCTTCCATCAAATTGGGATCCTCAGGCAAAACGTAGCCTGTCATTCCTGGTTCCGACGGTGGCATTGTCCGGCTGATAAAGGCACAGGTCACGTCGAACATCGTGCGTCGCCGCATCGAGTCAATCGTCGGCTCGCTGGGGGACTGTTCGAGCTGGCCAAGCAGATGTTCGGAAAATGCCGCGGTGTTACTCAATCCGTCAATAATCGCTTCAAAACCAACGTTGGCATTGATCCACGATACGCCGTCGGTGGGAAGCCGCGTGTCGTACAGCGTGCCGACGCCGGTGCCGGTGTTCATCGCGTAGTTGGTACCGGCATAGGCTTGGGTGGGGCCACTTCCTGACAGCGAGGTCACGTAAAACGTTTGGTCATTGGCTTCGCTTGGGCACGTCAGCGTGGGGATTGCGGTGGCCGCTGCGGTATCGTGAGGGGCGACCAATTGGCCGGGGCAGCATCCGACATGCAGCGGCCGATCGAAATGGATCATGTCCAACATGTTGCCTTGTTCGTAAAACGGTGCCATCTGAGCGAACACCGAAAAGTTGCCTGCCGTGCTGGTGCCGTTCGTGTAGTTGGTCGGCAATTTGCGGTGCGAGCTTTCGTAGTTGTGCATCGCCAGCGTGATTTGTTTCAGGTTGTTGCTGCACTGCATCCGCCGGGCGGCTTCGCGAGCCGATTGCACGGCGGGCAACAGCAGCCCGACAAGAACACCGATGATGGCAATCACGACGAGTAGTTCGACCAGGGTGAATCCACGTCGGGCCGGTTTGGGTATGGGGGGAAATGAGAGGATCGAGGGCATTTTGGAAGTCCGTTGTGATGGGGTTCGGGTGGGCGCAGACTGCTAGCCAGCACGCGGCAGGCAGTTGTCGCGAAGGAAGGGCGATGGTATTTGCATCCGGGCATTGCATTCGGGAGTCGTAAGTCGCTGTCGCGCCAGCGGCGAAGACCACACTGGTGTGAGGAGCGAGCCTTCAAACACTAACGCGGCAGCGGTGATTTCTGCGTACTCCGAGAATTCCACGCACAGCGGAACGATCGGACGCGCAGCAACGAGTCGAATTGCAATCGGAACAGGGGGGGAAGAGGCCTTTATCGCACGCAGGGCCTGGAAAGCCGCACTTTGCGTGAAGGCACTGGGGACGCAGGCGTTAGGGCACCGGCGGTTCCGGAGAAAGTGTGATCGTAATCGCGTGCTGATGGCCGATCACGAAGCGGAACAGCAGCAGCGGAGTGCAGCAGGCGAGCGTTGGCGGACGGGTTGGGGGCACCGCACTCGAAAAGATCGACCAAAGTAAATCGATACCGTGACAGCCCGCAGCATCCTCGAGCCGAACGAGCCGTGTTTTCGGCGGCAATTCGGGGCTAGGATCCTGGTCCGCCGCAGTGGCAGGCTTCGCCGCACATTTCGCCGATGCACCTGAGCAACAGCCGCACGCGGTCGCGGATTTGGACGGGGAGGTTTCGCTTTTCACCAGCGAAAGATCAAGGGATTTGCGAGTCCGAGCGATCAAAAATGCAGGAGGTTGGACGTTGTTTTCGGCCGCCCATTGCAATTTTTCGGCGTCACTGTGGCAGCAGCATTTGTCCCAACAATACTCGGCCGTCGAGCAACCGCAGGGGCAATTTTCACAAGGAAATCGCCCGGTTTTCTCGGAAAGAGGAGCGGAGATGGGCAATCCCGTCATTCCACAGGCCAACACAATCAACAGCGTGACGCTGATGATTCGTTTGAGCGTGTTCGATTGAGGGGAATGAAAGAAAAACAAAGCGGGCTCAAAGCCTCTAAGGCGTGCCAAAGTTCGGCTCGCTCCTCACGCCTGAGATTCTACACGCCGCCGAGGCAAAGTAAATCAGCAACCGGCGGCGAATTTGTGCGACTTGCTGCCGCATCGCCGGAGTGTCAGGTGTCGCGATCGCGAAGTCATCAATCAGTTCGTCCCAATGGACGGTTCGGTCGTGGGTGGATCAGTGGACGGATCAGTGTGACGTTGCCACACGCATTTCCTGGAATTGTATATCGGGATTGGCACGATGCAGTGCTTTGACATCCCATTCGGACTGTAGCAATACAGCGTCATGACCAAATTGGTCCAGTGCGAGTTTGCCAGAGTAGGGGAGTCGGATTTTTGCTTTTTGCTCGGGCGTGGCGTTAAACCAGCGGACCAATTTGTACGGCCGCCAACTCAGCGACGTGGGAGCGTTGTACTCGGATTCCAGACGATAGCGGACGACATCGAACTGCAGTTCACCAACGGCGGCCAACAAGTTTTCGCGACGTTTGGTGTGGGCGTCATGAAAGACTTGAATCGCCCCTTCTTCGATCAGCTGTTTCAGCCCGCGGTCGAATTGTTTCCGCCGAGCGGTATCGGTGCAATCCAACACGGCAAAGAACTCGGGTGAGAACTGGGGCAATCCCTCTTGGTGGACAATCTCATTTTGGCATAGCGTGTCGCCGAGTCGGAATTCGCCGGGGCAAACCAATCCAATGATGTCTCCCGGGTAAGCCTCGTCGATCGTTTGGCGGTCTTGGCCGAAGATGCGAAAGGCGCGAGCCAGCCGAATCTTCTTCATCGATCTCGCGATTGTCACTTCCATGTCGCGCTCGAACATGCCACTGCAAACTCGCAAAAACGCCACGCGGTCACGATGCCGTGGATCGAGGTTCGCTTGGATCTTGAAAATGAATCCCGAGAAGTTGGGCGAAGGAGGCTCGGTCGCGTTACGAGATCCCGGCGGTGGGCATAGTTTGAGGAATCCATGCAAGAAGTGTTCGATCCCAAAATTGGTCAACGCACTACCAAAGAATACCGGCGTTTGCGCACCGCTAAGAAATTGACTCTGCTCTAGCGAGGCTCCGGCCATTCGCACCAATTCCACCTCTTCGCCGGTGGCGTCAATGAGATCCGAGCTGATCGCTGGTTCAACCGTTTCCAAATCCGACCAGGAGACCACTTTTGACGAGATGCGACGATTGGCACGATGTTCATCAAACAGGTGAACCGAATCATCATGCAGGTCGATGAAGCCGCGGAAGTCTTCGCCGCTGCCCAGCGGCCAGTTCTGTGGCACCGGTTCGATCGAAAATTTTCGTTCAATCTCGTCGATGATTTCCAGAGGCGAACGACCGCGACGGTCGACCTTGTTAACAAACGTCAACACGGGGATCTTTCGCAGCGCACAAACGCGGAACAGTTTTTCCGTTTGAGCCTCGATCCCCTTGGCCAAGTCGATCACCATCACGGCAGCATCGGCGGCCATCAGCGTGCGATAGGTGTCTTCGCTAAAGTCATGGTGACCGGGGGTGTCCAGCAGATTGATTTGGGCTCCGGCAAACTCGAACGTCAAAGCGGTCGAGCTTACCGAGATTCCCCGCTCCTGCTCCATTTCCATCCAGTCGGATTTTGCAGTCCGCTCGGATTTCCGTCCCCGAACTGCGCCGGCGATCTCGATCGAGTTGCCAAACAGCAGTAGCTTTTCGGTCAATGTCGTCTTGCCCGCATCGGGGTGCGAGATGATAGCAAACGTCCGTCTCCGCAAACGCTGTGTTTCAATTTCAGCAATCGACGAAGGCGATTTGTCGGCGGTGGCGGGGCGGGTGGGCAGAGTGCTCATAATGGAACTTAAGTCGTAGAAGACAGGCGTTGCGTGGAGAGCCACTTGTGGCGTCGTCCCTCACTTCCTGGTCGAGCGGTAAAGCAGGCAGGTCCGATCAAGTGAAAGGACACGGAAGAAGAAGCACAGCGTTCGAGAGTGACTGTCGAGTAAGGTGACAATCGGACGGCGATGTTCGCACTGCATTGCAGTGGTTCGCCGTCGGCATTCGTGCTAAGGGGGAGTGGTCATGCAGAAAAGGTAACTTCTTAGTGGCCTAGCGGCAACGGGACATTCCGGATTCGCAGCGTCCGGTTCACATTCACAGGGGCGTAAAAAATGGGGGGGCTCAGGCCTCGGGGCGGGCGACGGTTCACAAACCGGACTTGGGATGTCAAGCCACTAGCGAGCGTCGTGGAACGTATCAAAAGTCCGTCATGGGGGACCGTTAGCCTTGTCCGCTACGGAGGGAACGCCGACGCAAATGGATTTCATCTTGCGGCGAATCGATGTCACAAGCCGCGGCGGGGCACTGCAGCAGATGCACCTTGTCCGGTGGCTGAGTGCGGAGCCAGTTTTTGGCACCTTGATCTCCGTGAAGCTCCAGCAAACGCAAGATGGCGGCGCTAAAGCATGCCGGCACGCCAGCCCCCGAGGGATACTGCGTGGCGGAACTGGCAAAGTCGCCGCTTATGACGGTGTCGATCAAGGCGGCGTAGTGTTCGGTGTCAATCGCGGGTTGGTCGCACAACGCGATCAGAATCGCGTCATGTTCGCTCCATTGAGACTGCAGTTCGTGAATCGCCAAACGCAAGCTGGTCGATTGTCCGTCGCGCCAATCTTCGTTGCGCAGCCAGCGGACCGGCGGATATTCATCCGTGTTCACACTGGCGATAATGGCATCTTGATGAGCACCGACGACCACGGCGATTTGCTCGACTCCGGCCGCGGCGATTGTTTGGATCACATGCGTTAGCAGGTTACCATCACCCCAGCGGATGAGCTGTTTCGGGTGGCCCAAGCGTGTTGAGCCGCCTGCGGCAAGAATGATTGCATGCTTCACGGCGACGTCACTGTGGCGAGTCGCACGAGTTCAGCCGGTTCGTGCAGCGGTTGGTTGCGACGATGCAAAATGCCGCCGTCACGTTCACTTTCGATTGCGATCAATTCAGCCACGATCGAGATCGAGATCTCTTCGGGTGAGACCGCACCGATGTCCAAACCGATGGGGCTGCGGATGCGATCAATCTCGGTTTCGCTGAGTACGCGTCCTTGTTCGTGAAGCCGTTGGACCAAGCCCGCAAGTCGACGTTTGGGGCCAAGTAAACCAATGTATCGACTTTGAGAATCAAGCAGTTTTGGCAACAGTTTGACATCGCCTTCGAAATCGTGAGTCATCACGACGATATCCGTTCGCACGTGAATGCTTAATCGCTCGCACTCCTTTGCGGGGTCATTGCAACGCACGTCGATCCGGCCATCGGGGACAAGGTTTGCAAAGCGGTCTCGGTGGGCGAGTTCCGCACGTTTGCCGATCACGGTAACTCGCCAACCGAGCTGGGCCGCGGCGCGGACCAACGGAATGGCGTCGTCGCCGGCGCCAAACACCACCAATTCACGAGGTGGACGCAGGATTTCGACGGCGGTTTCGACTTCGTTGCCGTTGCGATCTCGATACATCAGTACTCGGTTGCGGTGCGATCCGAGCCATTCTCGCTCGCATTCGCTATCGATTGTCAATCCAGGACGTGAAACAAAACGTTGGTCCGCCATTTCGACCCACATGTCACCCACGTCGTGCTCGGCACTATTGCTGCGGTAAACCGTCAACAGCCTTGCGATCAATCCGTCTTCTTCAACACAATCAAGCACGTCGATGGCGATGGTGTCATCCGCTGTCACGCGTTGGCACAACACGTACACGACACCCTCGCATCCAGTGTTGTAGCGCGTCGCAGTGACCGAATTGCCACGGGTGTCAAACGCGAGTAATCGCGGCCCAGATTGGGTCGCTGACCAGACGCGTCGACAGAGATCTTTCTCGAGGCATCCTCCGCTGACAAATCCACATCGCTGGCCCGATTCCGTCAACAGCAGTCTCGCACCGGGCCGTCCATACCCGCTGCCGTCAAGTCGAACCACGGTGCATAGAACGCACGATTGCCCTTCCGCGATCGCATCACGGGCAAGTTGAATGAGATGACGTGTATTCAAACCATCACCTTTTCGGGGGTAATGGGAAGACTGCGGATTCGTTTGCCCGTGGCGTGGTGCACGGCGTTCGCGACCGCAGCGGCAACACCGGTGATCGAGATTTCGCCGATTCCTTTCGCTCCGATGGGCGAGGCATCGTAATCGGCAGTATCAATCCACATGATGTCAATTTCGGGAATGTCGGCGTTGACCGGGATATGGTACTCGGCCAGATTGTCGTTCGTGATCCGTCCCAAGCGATGGTCCCAGTGAGTCGCTTCCTGCAGCGCATGACCAATTCCCATAATCATCCCACCGATAAACTGGCTGCGTCCCGTTTTCTTATTCAAAATGGTACCGCAGGAGTAACACCCCAACATTCGCCGCATTCGTACCAAGCCAAGCTCTTCATCGACAGCGACTTCGACAAACGTTGCCCCGAACGAATGCTTCGAGAAAGCGGAGTCCTTTGACGCTTTCAGTTCTCCCATCGCGCTGACCGACTCCTTCATCGCGTCAGAGAGCAAATCTTCGATTGCGATTGATCCCTTTGGGCTGACCAACGCTCCATTTTTAAAACGAACCTCGTCGACTTTGACGCCGGACAACGCCGAATCCGATGGGGCGAGTCCTATCAATCGACTTTTCAGCTTTTCGACCGCATCACGAATCGCACCGCCGACGCTTGCCGTGGTCGCGCTGCCGCCCGAGATGCCGCCTTTGGGTAACACGGTATCGCCAAGCTCCATCGAAACTCGCGATGCAGGCACGTCCAACATATCGGCAAGCAACTGGCTCTGGGCGGTTCGGGTTCCCGTTCCGATCTCTTGCGAGCAGCAGTCAATTCTGACACGACCGTCCGCATGCACGGTCACGCGAACTTTGGTTGGAAAGGTAAAGTAAGGATAAGTGGCCGCTGCGACTCCTTGTCCGATCAACCAGTTGCCCTCGCTTTGGCTGCGAGGGGCAGGATCGCGATCATTCCATCCGAAACGCTTCGCCCCCGCATCCAAGCACTGCAGAAGCAAGCGACTGCTAAATGGTTTGCCCGAGTGGATATCCTTTTCGGGTTCGTTGCGGCGACGCAGTTCAATCGGATCGATTTTCAGTTCTTGGGCCAGTTCGTCGATCGCCGATTCCAAGGCAAACATTCCAGGCGTCTCCGCGGGCGCTCGCATGAATGTCGGCATTTGCGAGTTCAGGCGACATTGTTTCTGGTCCAGTCGCAAATGGTCCGTGTCGTACATCATCCGCGTCACCATCGTGAAGGCTTCGCTGTACGTGTCTTTGATCGCAGTGGAGGCA
This sequence comes from Novipirellula caenicola, assembly GCF_039545035.1. Taxonomy (NCBI): domain Bacteria; kingdom Pseudomonadati; phylum Planctomycetota; class Planctomycetia; order Pirellulales; family Pirellulaceae; genus Novipirellula; species Novipirellula caenicola. The sequence goes on along the minus strand of NZ_BAABRO010000030.1, from coordinate 23,064 downwards.
TAGCCGTCGTGAATGATCGAATGAATTTTTCCATCCTTGTTGGCCCCGATCGCTACACGCTGGCGGATTGGCGTGCGATGACCTGTTCCGCCATACAGTTGACTTCGCGTGACGACGCACTTGCAGGGCTGGTCCGTCAGTTTCGCTGCGAAACATGCGAGCAACGCGTGGGGCCACATCAAGCCCTTGGATCCAAACGCACCGCCGACGTATTTGCAGATCACGCGAACTTGCTTTGGATCGATGCCAAATACTTTGGCGTAACTCGTTTGTGCCGCCGACAAACTTTGCGAGGTTTCGTAAACGGTCAAGAACGGTTTGTTGTTTTGGGTGGTCCAGTGCGCGATCGCCGCATGCATTTCGATTGGATTGTGATGGTTGCCAATCAATGGGTATTCGTGATCAACCACCACCTCACTTTCTTGCAATGCCTGTTCCGCGTCACCGATGGTGATCACCGCCGGCGCCCCCATCAGTTTTTCTGGACGTTCGTCCGCTTGCGCTTGATCGATATCCGTGACGTGCGGTTTGGTTTCGTATTTTAATTTCACTTGTAGCGCCGCATCACGCGCTGCGGTGAATGATTCCGCCACGACGGCGGCCATGTATTGCCCTGCGTGAAACACCTCTTTCTCAGCGGCGGGAAACAGCGAAGAAGCCACCGTGGTGGCAAAATTGGTTTCCGAGCCGGATTGGACCCGCGTAAACTCAGGCACATTTTCGGGCGTGATGACCAGCCGCACTCCGGACATCTTTTCTGCGTCGCTTGAGTCAATCTCGCGAACCGTGCCGTGCGGGATCGTCGACGGAACCGCGACGACGTGCAACATGTTTTCGATTGGCCACTCGGCTGTGAACGTGGCCGTGCCCGTGACTTTCTCGCGGCCGCTGACTCGGACAAGTGGTTTTCCAACCGGACCCTGCAAATCTAAGCTCGTATAATTCGTCACTGCACACCTCGTCCGTGTTGCATTGCCCAAAGTTCTTGATCGTTAAGTGGTCCGTGGTCGCGGAGGATTTTTAAGGCTCGAACAAGCGTCCTTTTAGCGAGCCGGACTTTGTATTGTGTTCCTGGTGGCGGGTTCGCGTTGGCCAGCGCGGCGTCGGCCGCTCGCTCGAAGGTGTTGTCCGTGGCGGGTTGACCGATTAACGCGTTTTCCGCTTCGGGGCTATGCCAGGGAATCGAACCCAGTCCTCCAAGACCAACGTTGGCCGTTTTGATCGTTGCCGAGCTTCCATCGCCGTCAAGTTCGATACCGACCGACGCGCTAGCCAACGCAAATGCATAGCTGCTACGCTCGCGGACTTTTAAGTAGATGCTGTTTCGCAGGGTGGCCGAAATCGGCAGCTCAATCGCGGTAATCACTTCGCCGCGATCCAGTGCCGTTGAATACTGGAATTCCGTTTTGTTTGGCAGATGGTAGAAAGACCTTGCATCGATTGTTCGGTCGCCCTCGCGACCCGTTACCCGCACTTGTCCTGCGAAGGCGACCAAGGTGACGGCAAAGTCACCGGGGTAGACGCCGACAAGCCGGCCGTTATTGCCGAGGACCGCCATCATCGAGGTTTCGACCCCGGGCGTGTCAAACTTCAATTCCGCGTCTCCCTCGGGATTGAGCGGCATGTCGGGATGGCGAAAGTAGGTGCAACGTGTTCGCTGCAGTAGATTGCCGCCGAGCGTTGCCATGTTTCGGATTTGGGGCGACGCCGCCAAAATCAGCGATTGACGCACTGCCGCGAGCGAGTCTTTGACAGCCTCGTCGTCGGCAAGTTGGCTCATCGTGCAACCGGCCCCGATCACAAGTTTCGATTGTTGCACCGAGACGCTGTCGTCTAACAGCGGCTTGACGAAGCTAAGCCGAGAAGGCGTCAGCACGTTGAGTTTCATCAAGTCTAGCAACGTCGTGCCGCCACCGAGCAGCATCGTTCCTTCGGCTTGCAGTTGTCGTCCCGCTTCAGCAATGGACGCAGGACGCTCGAACTGGAATGGAATCATGACTGCTCCTTCGATGTGGAAGAGTCCGATGAGGATGCATCCGAAATCACGACAACGCCGGAGGCGGGATCGCTTTCCGGTTCACTGCCGGCGACTTGGCGGACGGCCGCTAGGATGTTGGGATAAGCACTGCAGCGGCACAAGTTTCCGCTCATCCATTCGCGGGTCTCCTCGCTCGATCCAGTCGCATGGCCTTCGTCGACACAAGCGATGCCCGACATGATTTGTCCCGGCGTGCAATAACCGCACTGATAGGCATCGCAGCGTAAGAACGCTTGTTGCATTGGATGCAGATTTTCGCCGCTGGCCACTCCTTCGATCGTCTTGATCTCGGTTTGGTCGACCGTGGCAGCCAAGGTTAGGCAGGACAGCACGCGTCGACCATTGATGTGAACCGTGCACGCGCCACAAGCTCCATGATCGCAGCCCTTCTTTGTTCCGAAGTGCTGCAGATCCTCGCGAAGCAGGTCCACCAGCGTGGTGCGAGCGTCGATCGTCACTTTTTTGGATTTACCGTTCAGCTTGAACTGAATGGTGACAGTTGGTCGATTGGCGGTCACATCGACATCGGTTGTCGTCTCAGCGGCCACCGCCGCGTTCGCTTCGCTGAGGACCACCGAAGTAGCCGACGCCACTCCAACATTCTTGAGAAATTCGCGGCGTTTGACTTCAGTGCGATCGGGCATAGCAGGATCCGGTGCCGATTGAGATAAGAGCTTCAAGTGGCGTCCCCAGCGAAGCAAGTTACGCGCCAATGTCTTAATTGGCGGTCTCTCTCGGCGTTCCCGCGGATTGCTGGCTACGGCGACGGCAGCGTGGGCGATTTCTCTTCCAGCACCACCGAGGCCGTTTGCAATGTTCGGATTTCGGCTTCCATTTTGTTCACCGCTTCGGCCCCGCTGTGGAAACCGTACTCCAATTCAAAACGGCGTGATTGGCCGGGGGCAAGTTTGGGCACGCGGCCAAAATGGCGTTCGATGTTGCGATTAAATGGGAATCCGGTGCCCGGTTCGATTCCGGTCACGTAACCATCCGCTTCGGCGGCGGTGTTCTTCCAAATCGTCAAGTAAGGCAACTGTGACGTATTCCATGCGACCGAGGCTGCTTGGTCGCCGGCGGCGTTGACCAGCATTGTTTGGGTGCGTCCGCTCGCGTCCGCGATCGGATACACCAAATAGACCTCTTCGATGAACCCTTTGGTCGGAGCTTGGTAGCTTGCATATTGATCGATCGATTTCGCGGCGTTCTCGTTCATCGGTTCGACCTTCTCGGCTGCGACCACGGTGCGAGCGTTTTTCTCTAACAGCGGCGTGCCAAAATTGGTGTGATAGATCAGCTGGAATTCTTGCTCGTCAGCACCGTGATTGACCAACGTGTCGGTGATCCGCAAGGACGGCTCGCCCGGAACTACCGAAATCTCGGTGATCAACTCGAGTTTCGGACCGTAGAACATTCGTTCGTTGACGATGCCTTGCAGCCGGATGCGATGAGGAGCTTCGCGATCGACCGTGACGGTGACCTTTGACGCGGGAATGTTTCCGATCTTGCCGTGCAGCGTCAGATCCATCTCGACCTTGTCGCCCACGTTGTTGGTGAACACGTCCTTGCCGGGATGTCCGGCGTACTCCAATCCGCAGCGAACCATCCACTCGTTGAATCCTTCCAACCATCCAAGGCCGCCTCGGCTTTCGAGATTGATGTATTGCGGATGAATCACCTCTTTGACGGGCGAGTCCCAACCGAACCGTGCGGCTGTGGAATCAGGTTCATTCGAGTTCGCTTTTTTGGTGACTCGCAACACACTCATGCCTCGCGTCGGAACCACGACGATTTCCAGGACACCGTTATCGATCGTGACCAGTTCGCAGCCCTCCTGTTTGCCTCCGTGCAGTGTCGTTTTTTCAACGGACCATGCAGGTGAATTCTGCGGCAACACGTCAGCGAAGTCTTTGGATGTGATTCGCAAACTCTCGGTTCGCGTGTTCGTTTCAGTGTCAGTTAGAACGATCACGTGATCACCGCCGCTGTTGTCTTGGGCCAATCCCACCGTGGCCACACCACTGCATGCGATCACGGCTAGGAGGAAATGGAAACGATAGAACATGGGTCAGCTCGCCTTTGTGCAGTCTATGGAGTATTTTGGGGTCCAGCGTAATCGAATTCGCCTCCACGGTCGGCAAAACGTTGCGGGACATTGGCAAGTTTGCGACAATACTGTTGATGCTGCGAAAATCCACGCCGATCCCGTGTCGCTCGGTTATGATGAGGGACAGGCCTTTGGCGGACAACGACCCTCTGCAAGCAAATATGCACGCTTGGTCGCATCGCCGCCTCACGCCCACCCTCGCTCGCCCTCCCTTCCCACCTTTGAACCTGTCTGATGCGTTTTTTACCGTCAATTCTTGCGCTATTGCATGGCTTGCTATTCAGCGGGCTGTCGCTGGTTGTCCCGCTCGATGCGGCCGAGATTGTCGACGGTCCTCCATCGTTTGCACCCGAACAGATCGAATTTTTCGAAACGCAGATCCGACCGCTATTGGTCCAGCACTGTTTCGATTGTCACAGCACCGATGCACTCGAGGTGGAGGCCGGTCTGTACGTCGATAGCCGTGAAGCAATTTTGCGAGGCGGCGAATCGGGAGCCGCAGTGGTGCCGGGCAAGCCCTCCGAAAGTTTGCTGATCCAATCGGTGAACTACGAAGCGAGCGAGATGCCGCCGGACCGCAAATTGGACCAGCGTCAGATTGATGCGTTGACGCGATGGGTCGAAATGGGAGCTCCTTGGCCTCAAGTCACCTCGTCGCCGGGAGTCCCGATCGCGACCGGGACCGATTGGTCCTCGTTCGATTGGGATTCCGCTCGGCAGAGCCATTGGGCGTGGCAGCCTGTGCAGCGGCCGGAAATTCCTGCGGTGGACCCGAGCCTCGTGGTCAATCCGATTGACAACTTTGTTGTCGCACGTCGGGCCGCGGCGGGGCTCGATGCGGTGGCGATCGCAGAACCCGAGATTCTAGTCCGCCGCATTTACATCGATCTGATTGGCGTTCCGCCTACGCCAGAACAAGTGCAGTCGTTTGTTGCGTCATCGGCGATGGATCGGCAAGACGCGGTCGAGTCGCTGGTCGACGAACTGCTCGCTTCGCCGATGTATGGCCAACGTTGGAGTCGCCATTGGTTGGACGTCGCTCGATACAGCGATGGGCAGGGTGGTTTTCTGGACAACAAACCGCTTGACGCCGCATGGCGTTATCGCGACTGGGTTGTTGATGCGCTGAATCAAGATATGCCAATCAACGAATTCATTCGTTTGCAAATTGCGGGCGATCAAAACGGCGACTATTCCGAAGCAATCGCGACGGGTTTCTTCGCACTTGGCCCAACCTATCGATCCGACGGTGGCGATCCCGACAGCGTCGCTCAGGCCAAAGGCGAAACGCTGGACGACCGCATCGATACGCTCACGCGAGGCTTACTGGGAATCACCGGAGCCTGTGCCCGTTGTCATGACCACAAATTCGATCCGATCCCGCAACAGGATTACTATTCGCTCGCCGGGGTTTTTAATAACACGGCGGTGCGGGACATGCCGCTCGCATCCGGCGACGTGGTCAAGCGTTTTGACGCTCACCAACGCAAAGTCAACGAGCTGCAAAAACAGCTCAACCAGCTCAATAAAAAAATCGAAGATGATAAACGTGATGCGACCTCCGAAGAGCAATCGCAGTTGGACGAGTGGCAGGCGGAATTAACGGATTTAAAACAGAACGCTCCCCCCGGCTACGAAATCGCGCATACGTTACATGACACGGGTGACGGCGATATGAAAGTCGCATTGCGAGGCAATCTTCGCCGAACCGGTGACGTCGCACCGCGTCGTTTTTTGCGGCTGTTGTCGGGCAAAGAACAGGATCGATTTACCAGCGGCAGCGGACGCGCGGGCCTTGCCGATGCGATCGTTGATCCCGAAAACCCTTTAACGGTTCGCGTGTTTGTCAATCGCGTGTGGATGCATCATTTTGGTGCGGGGTTGGTCCGCACACCCAGTAACTTTGGCACGCTCGGTGAATCTCCGACGCATCCTGAGTTATTGGATTGGATGGCTAGTGAGTTTATCTCGGGCGGTTGGTCACTGAAATCGCTGCATCGCCAAATCATGACTTCGGCCACCTACCAGCTCAGCAGCAGGTTTGATGAACAGTCATTTGTAGCCGACGGCGACAATCGATTGCTGTGGCGAATGAGTCCTCGGCGAATGGACGTCGAAGCGTGGCGTGATTCGCTATTGGCGGTGACCGGTGAACTCGATACGTCGCTGGGGGGGCCCTCGATTGCGGATGTCACCCAGAACAAACGCCGGACGCTGTACGCGAAAGTCAGCCGCAACGGCGACGTCTTTGAGTCGGATCGTTTCTTGCGTCGATTTGATTTTCCGCTGATGCGAGCGACCGTGGCGCAGCGACCCAGCAGCATTGTGCCACAGCAGTATCTGTTTTTGATGAATAGCCGCTTTATGGTCGAGCGAGCGAAATCGCTGGTGGCGTTGCTGGCGACTGCAAGTGAATCCGACGCGGCGCGGATCGAGCATGCTTACGATTTGTTGTACTGTCGCAGTCCCGAGCCGATGGAATTACGGCTCGGGCTTCAGTTTCTTTCCAGTCCCGAGGATGCGAATCCGCTGTCGCGTTGGGATCGCTACGCTCAGGTCCTGCTGAGTTCCAATGAATTCATGTTTGTGAGGTAATTGAAGATGTTTCACTATGATCCGATGCCGGTGCTGAGCCGCCGCGATGCGCTTCGCAAAATGGGCGCGGGGTTTGGCTCGATGGCGTTGGCAAGTGTGGTCGCCCAGGCGGAAGCGGCATCGGGATCGGCCGTATCCGCTTCGCCGCTATCACCGAAATTGCCGCACTTTGCCCCTAAGGCCAAGCATGTGATTCAGTTGTTCATGCCGGGTGGCCCGTCTCAGGTGGACACGTTTGATTACAAGCCGCAGCTCGCGAAGTTCGCGGGGCAGCGGCCGGCCATGGTCGATCGAAAATCACTGCGGAATACCAAGATGGGGCTGATGCCGTCGCCGTACTCGTTCAAACAGTACGGTCAATGCGGCAAACATGTTAGCGAGATTTTTCCGCACGTCGCCGAGTGTGTTGACGATATTTGTTTCATCCATTCGATGCATACCGACATTCCCGAGCATGCCGGTGCGATGATGATGATGAACGCCGGTCATCTGCAGCCGAGTCGTCCCAGCATGGGATCATGGTTGGTCTATGGCTTGGGGACTGAGAATCAAGACTTGCCGGGATTTGTGGCGATGAGTCCTCGAGCTCAACCACGCAACAAACTAGCGAATTGGGGCAATGCGTTTTTGCCAGGCGCCTACACCGGCACCTACGTCAACATTCACGAAATGCAGCCCGATCGAATTTTGGACGATCTGAAAAACGGTTGGTTGCCCAAGGCGGGCCAGCGTCAGCAGGCCGATTTGCTGACACGGCTGAACCAAATCGATTTGGAGCGTCAGCGACAAGACCAGCAGCTCGAAGCGAGCATCCAGACGATGGAGATGGCGTTTCGCATGCAGTTCGCCGTTCCGGATGCGTTTGATACAAGCCAGGAGTCGAAGCAAACGCTCGAGATGTACGGCGACAGCGAATATGCGAAAGGTTGCCTGTTGGCGCGGCGGTTGATCGAACGTGGCGTTCGCACCGTCCAGCTCTCTCATTCGATCGACGGCTACGATATCGCATGGGACACCGGGCACGGCAATATCGTCGACGGCCATCGAAAGTTGGCGGTGGCATGTGATCAAGGGATCGCGGCGCTGATCAAGGATTTGAAGCAACGCGGGCTCTTTGAAGAGACCTTGCTGATTTGGGGAGGCGAATTTGGCCGTGCCCCGACCTCCGAAGGCCAAAAGGGACGCGACCACGATCACTATGGCTTTACCACCTGGATGGCAGGCGGCGGTGTGAAAGGCGGAATCAGCTACGGATCGACCGACGAATTTGGGCTGACCGCCATCGAAGATCGTGTGCACGTCCACGACTTGCACGCGACGGTCTTGCACTTGATGGGACTAGACCATGAGCGGTTGACGTACCGCTACAGCGGGCGTGACTACCGTTTGACCGACGTGCACGGAAAAGTGGTGAAGGACATTATCGCCTAAATCGCTGAAAATCGGTTTCCGCTCCGCCGCCATATCCGCGTCAAACTCACTCTCTCGTAGTGGATCTTGCTAAAGATCCCTGTGCGAGTGTGTTGCCTGCGTTGTCCTCCCGTAGTGGATCTTGCTAAAGATCCTTGTGCAAAAGCAGCATCTACGTTGTTCCCCGGTAGTGGATCTTGCTAAAGATCCCACCACGAAAAACCCCGGCACCTCGAAGACAGCAAGACGCTCGAGCGACGGTTCCCCTAGCTCGCGAACTCAAGTTTTGGCCCGTGTAATTCGCCCGGATGATGCATCCATCCCGTGCGACTACAATAGACGCCTCCCCAACACACTCCCCCGATTCCCCTTTTCAGCGAAAGCTTATCGTGACCTTGCTTCGTATTCTCGTCGCCGTTCCCGTTATTGCACTGACCCTACTGACCGCCGTCCGCAGCGATGCGAAAGACGCGGCGGAACCCAAACGACCCAACGTGCTTTTCATCTTGACCGACGATCAACGCTATGACGCACTCAGTTGTATGGGGCACCCTCATCTGAAAACGCCAAATATCGACCGCTTGGCCGACGAGGGATTGCTGTTCAAAAACCATTTTTGCACCACCAGCCTCTGTTCGCCCAGTCGTGCTTCGATCCTGAGTGGGCTTTACGCTCACACCCATGGAGTTACGAATAACTTCACCGAATACCCGTCGGACATGACCAGCTTTCCGCTGCGTTTGCAGGACACGGGCTACGAGACCGCCTACGTCGGCAAATGGCATATGGGCGAAGGCAATGACATGCCGCGGCCCGGGTTTGACCATTTCGTAACGCATAAAGGTCAAGGCAGTTACTTTGACACCGAGTTCAATTTCAATGGCAACGACCGCCGCGTCGTCAAAGGTTACTACACCACCGTCGTGACCGACATGGCACTGGACTGGATCGGAGACCGCGACTCGGACAAGCCGTGGTTGATGATGGTCGGGCACAAGGCACCGCACAGCTTCTACTTTCCCGAAGAGAAGTATCAAAAAACGTTCGACGATGTGGATGTGCAGTATCCCAAAAGTGCATTCAATTTGAGTGACAAGCCGGCGTGGTTTCAAAAGCGACTCGATACTTGGCATGGAATCTATGGACCGCTGTTCGATTGGCGAAAACAGTTTCCCGACAAAAGTCCCGAGGCAGTGAAGGATTTTGCTCGCATGGTCCGTGCTTATTGGGGAACGCTATTGTCGGTCGACGACAGCGTCGGACGTTTGTATCAGTTTCTCGAAGAGCGTGGCGAACTCGACAACACGCTGGTGATCTTTACCTCGGACAATGGGCTATTGGAGGGCGAACATGGGATGGTCGACAAACGGACCGGACATGAACCTTCGATCCGGATTCCGTTGGTGGTCCGTTACCCAGGGCTAACCAAACAGCCTCGCGTGATTCCGCAGTTAACCGCGACGATTGATTTTGCGCCCACGATTTTGGATATCTGCCACGCTGAGCCGCTGGAAAAGGTGCACGGGGCAAGCTGGAAGCGTTTGGCACAAGGCGACACGTCGGATTGGCGAACCAGTTTGTATTATGAATACAACTATGAAAGCCAGTTTCCTTACACACCGAATGTTCGGGCGCTGCGAACCGACCGCTGGAAATACATTCGCTACCCGCACGGTGACGGATCGCCTGATCGTCACATGGCGGAACTGTACGATTTATCGGTCGACCCCGAAGAAGACACGAATCTGATCAACGTCGCGGAATATGCGGGTACAGTCAAAAGGCTTCGTGCAGAGCTGGATCGTTTGATCGCCGCCAGCGGCGATGGCGAGCCTGACAGCATGCCGATTGACGAAGGCATCCAGTCGGGGTTGCCCGAAGAGTCGATTCGCTAAGCGTTCGAGCATCGTCGGCGCACCATCGTGTCGGATGATGCCTCGATCGTATCTTTTCAGGCCTATCAACACTGCGACGCAGGATTCAGGGCTTGGTGGCTTCATCGCGGTCAAGGGGCTTTCGATTGACAGTCCCAGAGCGGGCACTTAGCCTTTAGGTTTGCCACTGTTTTTCCAGTCCGTTGCCTCTTTTGAAGATCGATTTGGTATGACACGCGTGGTTTGGAAGGATTGGATTGCGAAAGCGGCTCTTTTAATCATTTGTCTTTGCTGTGTTCTTGCAGGCAGCAGCGGAATCGCGCAAGAAGCCATTCCCGCCGATCGACTTGATGCACTCAAAAAAGCAACCGTTTACGTTCGAGTTGAAACAGGGCGTTTTGGCAGAACGGGTTCTGGGTTTCTGATGGGAAAGGTCGGGCAGTGGGGTTACATCGTGACCAATCAGCACGTTGTCCAGCAGCATGGAACCAGTCCTCGAACGGTCGAAGTCGATTTCAACAGTGGTTCGGCTAATCGGATCACCATGCCCGCCGAAGTTCTCAGCGAAGATCGTTCGCGTGATTTGGCCGTATTGCGGATCAAGAACGACAATCTTCCCGATCCGATCAAGCTGATCTCTACGAACCAAATCCGCGAAACCGTTCCGGTCTTCATCCTTGGTTATCCCTTTGGCAATGCGTTATCAACGAACCAACGCGGACCCAGTGTGACCATCGGCAAAGGTTCGATATCGAGTATCCATACCGACGACTTTGGCGTGATCGGACAGGTCCAAGTCGATGGTGACATCAATCCGGGAAACTCCGGTGGTCCCATCGTCTTTGCCGATGGATCGTTGATGGGAGTTTCTGTGGCCACGGTTTTAGGAACTCAAATCGGTATTGGCATCCCGTGCGAAAGTGTCCTCGCCATGTTAGACGGTCGTGTTGGGGCGATGTCCATCGAGCGGAAAGCCAAAGAAGATGATCGAGTCGAACTCAACTTCAAAGCCAACCTGATTGATCCGCTAGGAAAACTTAAACGAGTTTCGGTGTTCTACATCGAAGCTGAGAAGGTCAAACGGTTGGAATCCAACGAAGACGGGACATGGTCCAGCATCGCTTCGAACATGGTGGAAGTAAAACTGAAGATCAGCGACCAGTCTGCCACGGGATCGCACGTCGTGCGAGGCGACGATGGGGCGACCGTCGAGTACTATCAGCAAATCCGATTCACAAACGGCAAAGGCAAAACGTTTTATACTTCGCCCGGCAAGTTCCAGATCACGTTCGCTGAGAAGGCCGATAAGAAATCCGACCGAAAAATCGTCCAAGGCGACAGGGATGCGGACGATTGGATCGGGGGTGCCGAAAAGAACGATGACGCTCCGCAAGACAAACTCGGAGCGGCGGAAATGCAGCAAGACGACGCGGATGATTGGATTTCCGCCGACATCGGCAACATCGCCGCAGGACCTAACAATCAAGCCCAAGCGACCAACACGCCTCTTGCCGACGAGCCGTTTACTTGCGTCGATGCGACCTGTCGTCTGCTGAAGTTTGACGCCAGCGAGATGGTCAACAATATGGTTTGGTCAACCGACCATCAACACTTCTTTGTGTTAAAGCAGTCCGGTGTCTTGAGCAAAATTTCGTTTCCGGGACTGGTAGAGGTTTTAAGACTCGATTTGGCATCGCCCTGCAGTTGGATCGAGATGTCCAAAGAGGGACTTTGTGTTTTAGTCAAAGCGACACAGGATTTGATCGTGCTGGACGAAAAAACGCTCAAGCGAAAGAAAAAGCTTGCAGTCGGCGACGCGGAGACATTTGGTGCGTCGCCGCAGTTGTCTTATGCCTATTTCTACGGAAAGGACTACGTCCTAAGTGTGGCCGATTTGAGTGACGGTAAAGTCGTCAATCAATATCCGCTGGCCGCGTTCAATCGGCCGATTCGACGCATTGGAGATGTCAATATGCCGACCGTTTCCCCAGATGGCGAGTATCTTTTTTGCGAATCGTCGGAGTGTCTGCACAAGCTGCGAATTCGTGGCAAGACGCTGACGTACCTGCAAGGTGGACCGCGAATCGGTTCAAATGCACAACGTATCGAAATTAGTGACGATTCAAAGTACGTGGCCATGCCCTCGGGCGGCGGCAATGGAAAGGGGTACTCAACCTATTTGTACCGCGTTTCGGACATCACCAATCCGATTCTCGAGGTCGACAGCGGGGCGTATCCACGCGCACTGTCGCTCGATAAACAAGCCCGCATGATCTACGCACAGGATCATGCGACTGAGTTGAAAACGATGACCAGTGGTGGCCAGTTGTTGAAAAACTACGATCTCGCACCTCGCAGCAGTGGAACGACTGATTTTCTGGTTCATCCCAGCGGTTACAACGTGATTGTCTTTGCCGCTCCGCACCTCTTCGTCGTGCAGCTTCCACGATATTGATCGCGTCAAGTTTTCGGTACAGCATCCTTTGCTGAACAAAACAAAGCGATCGGTTAGCACACGTAGGTCATCGTCAGCGGAATCGGCCGCCGGACAGGCATGATGAAAAATTAGCTGCGTCGCAGCGGCAGGATCCCCAGTCGCATCCAGCAGTCAGCCGCTTTCGCTGCAGCGTCCTGCGGGATCAAAAGATGGCAGGTAAAAAATGAGAAAACAGAGGTAGACCAAGAGCATTCCGGTCTAACAATACTCCGTGTCTCCGTGTTAAAACGCATCGCTGTAACAAATTTAGAGACGGCAAATTACGGCATTTGCGTTCCGTAGCTACGCTCGCCAGAGCGTGGATGGTTGTCGCGGAAATACGAATCACCACCTTCTGGCGAAGGCAGCTACGAGTAGTGGCTTCACAGCGCTCGCTTAAGCGACTACCGGGATTTCACCCAATGATTCCTGCCTCACTGCTTCGATCTATTGGGTTGCGGCCTTGTAGCGGATGCGAAACAAATCGAAACGCAGTTGCCCGGCCATCGACGACACGATGCTAACGCGGTTCATCGGAGAGGAAAACCCGACATCATGCCGATCGACGAAGGCATCAAGTCCGGCTTACCCGAGGAGTCGATTCGCTAAGCAAACGTTCAGAAATAACTTCGTCAATTCAAAATGTTTCCCGAATGATATGAACCCTCCGCTTGAGTTTTAATTGAATTGGCGTAGGTCAACTGCCAGCTTTGAAGGTAGTAGACGAGGCGACGAGTCCGCGCGTGGAGGTAGTGGACGAGGCTACGAGTCCCAGCGTCTTAGTGACACGACGGGACTCGTAGCCTCGTCCACTACAGAGAATACACAACGACGTGATATGTAACAAAACTCGATTGACGAAGTTATCTCCGAACAGTGCCCAAGCGGCCCGGAATGTGCACGCGTTTCTTCGATGCACACAATCTTCCGTGGACGTTCGGGTGTTAGACGAAATGGCCGCTTCGATAGTACGTTTAGGAACCGCAGGATGGAGCTTGCGAGCCGAGCACAAAACCCACTTTCCCGGAACTGGGACGCACTTGCAGCGTTACAGCAACGTCCTGAATGCAGTCGAAGTGAACTCGTCTTTCTATCGCTCGCATCGTGCACAGACCTGGGCGAAATGGAGTGAAAGTACGGATGAGACGTTTCGTTTTAGCGTCAAAGCGCCCCGCCAAATCACGCATCATCGGCGATTGAAAGACGTCCGCGATTTGTGGGAGCCGTTTTGGAGCGAAGTCAGTCAGTTGGGTGAAAAATTGCGAGTCGTTTTGTTTCAACTGCCTCCGTCGCTGGCCTTTGATCAACAAGTTGCAAAGCAATTCCTTTCAAGCGTCCGTGAGTCTTACGACGGACCCGTTGCACTGGAACCGCGACATCCCAGTTGGTTCACGCCGAAACCAAACGAGTTGCTTCGTGAGTATCGCATCAGTCGCGTGGCGGTCGATCCGCACCCCTGTGGGTTGCCGACGCTTGAACCAGCGGGCGACACTCGCTTTGCCTACTTCCGGCTTCACGGCCACCCCAAGATTTACTATTCGAATTATTCGGATGCATACCTCGAAGACCTGCAAAACCGAATTCACGATTGTCCGGCGGACGAAGTTTGGTGCATCTTCGACAACACGGCGGAGGGCCACGCCACCTTCAACGCGTTGCAGCTGAAGCGGCTCATCTCGGAACTCGGCGGCGACGTTTGATTGAACCGTGACAGAGGAACTGTTTTCACGCGCCGACGTGACTCTCCTGCTCAGCGTATTGCGTTCATTGATGCGGTGGGATTCGGCAAATGGCACCTGTCGTCGCTTCGCGACTTTTCCAACGCGGGGGGCGACCGCAAATCACGGACTCGCGTCCGTGGCTAATGCCTGCCATCGCTTTGCGATTTTCCAATCTACCAGTCGCAACGCGACGACAAACGATAGCCCCGGACGTTAGTCCGGGGACAATCGCCGCCCCTGCCCATCAAGTCGCGAAGCGACGACAGGAGACCGACAAACTGACTGCCAATGCAGTAACTCGCACGATTCGGGCTTCATCGAATTTAAAGCCAATTGGCCCGCGAATCACGCGAATGAACGCAAATAGAACAGCTAGATACAAACATTCGCGTCGATTCGCGTTATTCGCGGGCGATTCATTTTGCGGGACATCCGCTTTGTCGTAATCGGTTCGCATCCGATGAACACTCGGCGATTTGCTGGAGCTTAGAACCATCACAGTGTTGCAAATCTCGAGGTTTGCCATTCAGCGAGGGGTAGCCGTTCGTAACGATACTGGACGCAGCGATACAATCGACTTGCTCGTTGATGTTGAAGTTGGCCGTTTCAGGCGAGGCGAATTGGCGGACGATTTTGCTTTAAGGGCTTCAGTACACGATTTTCACTGAGACATGCAGACGGAGATATGGTGATGACGGATGATGCGTCGATTCCTCAACAACGAGACTTCTTCCCAAGTCGATGGGCAGTGTGGATCATGCTGATTGCCTTTATCGGTGTTTGCCTGGGGGCGGCTGGGGTTGGAGCGATGGCGACAACCTCTGAAATCGATGGATGGTACAAGACCATTGAAAAGCCGTCGTGGAATCCTCCGGCAAACGTCTTTGGTCCCGTCTGGACGACACTGTACGTGATGATGGCGGTTGCAGCGTGGTTGGTGTGGAAGCCTGCTGGAGTGAAGGCGGCCAAGATTCCACTGGCGTGGTTCGCATTACAGCTTGCGCTGAACGTGGCTTGGTCGTGGATCTTCTTTCGTTTTCATCAACCGGGCTGGGCGTTCGTGGAGATCGTGATTCTATGGCTGGCTATCGCAGCGACCACCATCGCATTCTTCAGCCACTCGAAGCTCGCTGGCTGGTTGATGGTCCCGTACTTGTTGTGGGTCAGTTTCGCCAGTGTGCTGAACTTCGCGATCTGGCGGTTAAATTGACCGAAAACCTATACGATGTGGCCTACGAGCTAATTGGTGAAATCAAAGACACCAAACAAGCCGAGAAGATTGCGAGAGCTCGTCTTGCGATCGGGGCCTATGGAGGAATCATCGGATGGCGAGTTCGTAGCGACGAGAGGTGTGGTGTCACACCGCTCGTCGACTAGGCTTCCTGCATTTTTCAATTTAGGCGAGGGCTACTCTAAGTAGCTCTTCAGCATCCAGACGGTTTTCTCGTGCACTTGGATCCGCGCGATCATGATGTCTTCGGACTCCGAGTCGCCAGCTTCACCCGCCTTGTCACGCCCGATTTTTAGATCGTCCAGCAGTTTCTCATTGGACTTGACCAAGTGTGCGACCATTTCCTTGGCCGAGGCATCTTCGGCGATCTCGTCGATCCCTGCCATTTTCGCCAGATTCGACAAACCTCCCGGCGCGAGGGCGCCTTTGGCTCGGATTCGCTCGGCGATCTCGTCGACGGCGAGGAACAGTTCGTTGTACTGCTCTTCAAACGCCGTGTGCAACGAGAAGAACGACGGTCCACGCACGTTCCAGTGGCAGACATGCGTCTGGCCAATCAACGCATAGGTGTCCGCAACCACTTGTCTCAACGCTTCGGTAACAGGATCGCTCACTGCAGTAGTCCTCGGGAGTCTAGGAGAGAAAGGATGCCCGATTATAAAGCAGTGGGAAGGGGGTCGCCGGACCGGACTGCTTCGTTCGTCGTCTTGCAACGAAAAAATTTAGCGACTCGAGTCATCAGCGATCCGGAGCAACCGTGATCGGCGTCAACCAAGAATCGACGCTGCAAAAAGCACCCTCGGCAGGATTCGAACCTGCGACCTGCTCGTTAGGAATGAGCTGCTCTATCCAGCTGAGCTACGAGGGCGTGTTGAAGGGGGCGTTTGCAAAAGACAAACACTTCAGGGCGGCGAGCGGGCTGAAGTGAAATTTTGTAGCCCCGATGGCCGAGTGGGAAGGGGGATCGAACTACTTTTTTTCCAACGCCGTTCGTACTGACTTCGCCACTTGCTCGGCCAACTTTTTTGATCCGGCGGCAGTGTAGTGCACGTTTGCCTTCAATTGTAAATCGGCGTGCTGTTGGGCAAAGTCGTACATGGGGTCGATTTGAATCCCACCCACCTCGGCCATCACCTTGGCAGCGGTGTCATTGTAACGCTTGGCGTCACCCGCGAGGCGTCCGGCCGCTCCCTCGGGAACCGGCGTGGTTTCTCGCCAAATCACCGTCGCTCCGGTCGCCTTGAGCCGCTCGGCAATCTTTCGCAAATTCGCTTCGTATTGATCCATTGGGACTTGGCGATGACTCGTCGCGGCGTGGGGATCCGCTAAATTTTGACCCTTGGGGCCCATGAACTTTAAATCATGCAAACCAAAATTGAAGTGAATGACATCCCATTTGCGATCGCCAATCCATTCCTCAAGCGACTGTAGCCCGCGAGTCGTCGGCCCGCAATTGGCCGCCGGGCGATAGACATTAGCGACCCCGTCAAGCTGCTTACGGACATCGACTGTGTAGCCGATCGAGATTGAATCGCCGATGAGCAGCACGTTGGGAAGTCCTGTGACGGCCACCGGCGGCTGGAATGCCGGGTTCACCTTTTTGGGCTTTGCATTACGATTCGGAGCTGGTTTGGTTTGCGTTTTCTTAGCACGGTTCTCGGCCTCGTCCGCTGCGGTCGCCAGCGGCGAAAATGCGATCGTAATCATCAATACCGAAGCAACGATGCTTGCCAAAGCTGCGGTTGTCTTCATGTTTTCGTTCCTCAACACGTTTCTTGTAGCGATTCAAACCGATGCCAATCCTACCACGCCAAGCAACCTATCGTATTCTGGATGCCTCGATAAATCGAGCAACCGAGGGACTTCGTACTTTGGAAGAGTATGCTCGGTTCGTCCAGGATGATGCTGCCGCTAATGCTTGCTTCAAATCACTTCGTCACGATTTGACTACCGCCGTAGGCCGAGGGATCGATCGCCAGCGATTGATCGAATCGCGTGATACGCCTGGCGATGTGGGAACCGAAATTCGTGAACCGACCGAATACGTGCGGTCGTCATCGCAAAAAGTGATCGCGGCTGCTTCCGCACGTATCGCTCAATCGCTGCGTGTGATCGAAGAGTATGGCAAGACGATTGATGGTCGTTTTGCGGCCGAGGTGGAACAGATTCGCTACCGAGCCTATCAAGCGTGTGCGTCGCTCGAGCTCGCAGCGTTTACCAGCGAACGCACCACGCAACTTGCGGAGGCAAAACTGTATCTGTTAATCGATGGAGGGGAATCCGAGCAAGAATATACCGCTTCGATCGAGCGGCTTGCCAAGGCAGGTGTGGATATCTTTCAGCTTCGTGATCACTCGCTCGACGACCGCACGCTTTATCTTCGGGCCCGTGTCGGAGCCGCGGTGGCGCGACGTCTCGGTCGGTTGTTTATCGTCAACGATCGTGCCGATATCGCGGTGGCGGCGGATGCCGACGGCGTTCATGTCGGACAAGACGAGCTGCCCGCGGCCGCCGTTCGTGCGATCATCGGAGACCGCCGCTTGTTAGGCATTTCCACGCACTCGATCGAGCAAGCGAAAGAGGCAATCGACGATGGTGCCGACTACATCGGCTGCGGTCCCGTTTTCGCAGGTCGCACCAAACAGTTTGATGCATACGTAGGACCGGCGTTCTTGCAGCAAGTTGCCCAATCGATTTCGATTCCGGCGTTTGCGATCGGAGGCATCGATCAATCCAATCTCAGCGAGGTGATGGCAGCGGGTTGTGACCGGATCGCGGTCACCGGTGCAATTCGCGATGCGGAGCACCCGGTGCAAGCCGCTGAATCATTGAAGCAGCATCTGCTCTGCCAAAGCGAAGCTCGCGAGTCGACGT
The DNA here is from genome assembly GCF_039545035.1 of Novipirellula caenicola. Classification (NCBI taxonomy): domain Bacteria; kingdom Pseudomonadati; phylum Planctomycetota; class Planctomycetia; order Pirellulales; family Pirellulaceae; genus Novipirellula; species Novipirellula caenicola. The sequence continues at coordinate 4,741 of NZ_BAABRO010000030.1, read as the reverse complement.
GAACGACTCGCTACTACAGCAGTTCCTCGATTTTGGCTTTCATCTGATCGACGCCATTGGGCGAAAAACCTTCCCAAACGCCTCGGATCGTCCCCTGTTGGTCCACCAACACGGAAGTTGGGAAATACATGTGAGGCTTACCGAGCGACTTGGCGACGTTCTCACGCGACATGCCACGCGGATCGGCGAACACATCGGTATCGGCGTCAATCGAAGCGAGAAAGTTGCGGGTCCGCTGTGCCAGATTTTCGATCGTTTCCGAGGAACCAGACTCACATGAAATCGAGATGAAAGCAAAGTTTTCGTTGCCATCAAACTCTTGCACCATTTCAGACAGGTGAGGGTACTCCATCGTACAGGGGCCACACCAAGTGCCCCACAGATGGATCAGGGTCACCTTGCCGGTGGGCAATCCTTCGATGGACATCTCGGACGGGTCTTGAGAAAGCCGAACCAATTCCAATTGCGGAGCGGACTTGCCGATCGCAACGCTGTCTTGCGAATCGCCGGAGGGTTGGTTTCGACTGACAGCGAACAGCCCAAACGCTAAGATTAACACCAGCATCGGCCACCACGACCGGCTCGCTCGAGGCTGTACGGGAACTTCATTCATATCAGTTGTTTCAGGATGGTATGACAATCTTTGGGTCGTTTATCAAAAAGCAATAAATCAAATGGGTCACCTGCGAGCTTTTCATGTTGCGATCTCGTTCGCTCTCGTTTTGCTCACTCTATTATCGGGTGTAGCGACGGTTCCGTGGACATCCGCCCAGGATTTAAATGGGCAAAATGCGGACTCAACCGCCAACTTCTCTCCAGTCTATCTGGGTGTACCCCAATTACGCGAGAGCAGTGGTTTGGCTGCTTCAAATCGGCAGCCTGGGCACTTTTGGTCTCACAACGATTCGGGCGATACCGCACGGTTGTTCGCCTTTAATGCCAAAGGCAAAGCCACTGGCAGCTGCGACTTGGTTGCGGCGTCGTCGTTGGATTGGGAAGACATGGCCTCGTTTGAACTGGGTGATCGAAAGTACCTAGTGGTCGCCGATTGCGGAGATAACGACAGCAAACGGGATGCCTGTTTTTTGTATTTGTTCGAAGAACCCGACCCGACGCGTGCCACAAAATTAAGAAATTACCTGGCGATTCAGCTTACCTATCCCGATGGCCCCCACGATTGTGAGGCGGTCGCTGTGGATCCGGTACGCGGCAAAATCCTGATGATTGCCAAGTCGGCGATCCCCTATGTGAACATGTACTCTGTAGACTTGGCTGGATTGTTGAAGCGACTCAACGGCCTCCGCACGAACCCGCCGACTTCGACCCCCGCTGCGGTCCGAGTGGCGGCGAAAGTCGAAGGCGTGTTGGCGTTGCCGATGGTTTCGGCTGCCGATCTTGATGCCCGCACAGGCGACTTATGGATTGCGAATTACTTTCAAGTTTTCTGCTTTCGCTGCTCACCGCGGGACATGCCGGTTGCCGAACAAATAAAACAGCTTGCCGAAGCCAGTGATCTGCCTCGTTTGCGACAAATCGAAGCCCTCTGTATCGATGATAGCGGTGACGTTTGGGTGACCAGCGAAGGAACTCCCGCACCACTGAGCCGGGTGGCGACACCGGTACGGTCTGCCCAAGGTGAGGCAGGCCAACATAAGGCAGGCCAACGCGATGTCGACCAAAGTGACGTCGATTCCCAGTGAGTCAACGATTGAGCACGGTGGTTGTCAGGTCTCCTGCTCGCTCCGCCGGTCCTCTTTTGCTGTGAAGGCTAACATGTTTGAAATCGAACAAAAGTTTCATTTGGACGACGTCAATGCGATCGAGGCGAGTTTGATCGACGCGGGGTTTCAGGCTGTCGAAACTCAAACTCATCGCGACACCTATTACAATCATCCGTGCCGCGATTTTGCCGAGTCGAAAGAGGCGTTGCGAGTGCGGCGGATCGATGGGAGCCCAAGGATCACCTACAAAGGAACGAAGTTGCCGGGCGAGATCAAGGCTCGGCGTGAATTGGAGTGGGAATTGGGGCCTGGGGACGCCGACGGCGAAAAGACCGAAGAACTACTGCAGTTGCTTGGGTTTCGACGGGTTGCCGAGGTTTGCAAGACACGTGCGGTTTTTGAGCCGGCGCCGACTGCGGCGGACGATTTGGACGGTTTCACAGTCGTGATCGATGATGTGGATCACGTTGGGCAATTTGCCGAAATCGAGCTGATTGCGGAAAGCGAGTCTGCAGTTGAGCAAGCGAGAGCCCGAATTGGGCTGCTGACGGACCGTTTGGGCTTGCAGCGAAGCGAGCCACGCAGCTACTTGAGAATGCTGTTGGAAGTCTCGGCAGTCAATCGTGTCGACTCGTAGTGGCTGTCGATGCGTTGCTAGAGTGCGATCTTTTGAGAAGGGGGCACTGGCGAGTTGATCTAATCTCGCCAATTTGCTTCCCCTCGCCAGAACGCCTATGCTTGTAGGCTGACGAGCGTGTTTATTGAAACCAAATTTTGGAGAAGAAAAGAATGTTGCTGAAGAAAGTTGCAAGTGGTTTGGCCATCGCCTTGGTCGCTACCGCGACCGTATTCGCTGGCGATATCGATTTAGAAGGTGTGAAATGCGTTGTCGCATCGAAGCCTGCTGATGCGAGCAAGTCAGCGGACTACAAGGACGGCAAAGTCTATTTCTGCTGCAATGGATGTGCTGGAAAGTTCGCAAAGGATAAAGAGAAGTTTGCCAGCAGTGCTAATCGTCAACTGGTGGCGACCAAGCAGTACGAGCAAAAAGCTTGCCCTTTTAGTGGCAAAGATTTGAACCCGGACACTGCAACCGAAGTTTCCGGCGTCAAAGTGACGTTCTGCTGTAATGGATGCAAAGGCAAAGTGGAAAAGGCTGAGGACGATGCCAAAGTGAAAATGGTCTTTGGCGAGAAGTCGTTTGCCAAAGCATTCGCCAAAGCGGCCGACGAAACCGAGTAAGTGTCCGATTGGCAAGCGAAAAAGGTTGCCATCTTTTCACTGCTACACCATCAAAAAAAGCCGAGCGGGTGATCCGTTCGGCTTTTTTTATTCGCGGGATTTCGAAGGCTGCTGAGTCGGCTCGACGGGGATTTTGAGCGAAAATCGTCCATCTTCGATGCGAGCATTGAGAGAGCATCAACCATCAATTCGCCTAGGACGTGCACTGGCGTACACTGCAGGCAGTTTTTTTGAGGCACAACTTTTTCATCGACTTGCGATAGAATTGCGGATAATTCGGCTTCGTATATAGCCGTCACTTCCTCCGCCGCTAGAGGCTTTGGGCGATCAGCGGCACTATCGTTGCTGCATTGTCTTATCAACACGGATTTTCAGGAAAGAGGGATACTCAACACCGAACACAACTAAAATGAGCCAGATCCATGAAACCCGAATCGAAGCACAGTGTTTCCGTGCTTTTTGGACATTGGAAACAAGAGCATTCCAGTTTGCAGCAGGAGTTAGATGCCTTCCGCGACTGGACCAGCCATGTGGCGGAGCAGCAGACGCCGGAGTTTATTGAGTCTGCAAACCGACTGCGTGAAATTCGCGACCGACTTGTGGATCATTTCGTTCGGGAGGATCAGATTGGCAGAGAGTTGCGTTCGCATTACCCGAAGGGATCTATCGAGGTCGAGGCGAGTTATCGGCAAGCGTGCCAGGATCACGAAGAACTGCTTTCGGAGCTTGACGATCTAGCTGACCGGTTGGATCAAGTCGAGCCGCCCTTCGAATCATGGCCTGACGCGGTTCACGAAGTGACGTTGTTCATCGACCGCTTTGAAGAGCACGAAGAGTGCGAGGCAGAGCACATCCTGTGGCTTGCCCCACGCGAAGACACCACAGCAAGTCGGTAGCGGATTCGACTTCGCTCACAATCAAAAGTGCGTTGTTGCTCTTAAGTCGTTGGTGCTTTCAAGTATTGCTTGGTTTTCCCTGGCATCGACGATCTCACCTTGTCCGGCTGCTGAGTCGTCGCGGTTCCGAGTCAAGGGCTTGGCTATGACTTGGTCACGCTGGCCGGTGAAGACCGGGGCCGAAATCGGGGGCGGGGCTGAACGAGGGGCGGACGATGAAGAAACGCGGTGCGAGTGAAGGAGACGGCGAGTCACTGCCGCGGCGAAATGTGGCGTGTCTTGACCAAAGTAGCGGCATCTGGAGTGGACTGGAGGAGCGAAATGCCGTATTTTGTCGGCACGCCCAGGTGGTGGAATTGGCAGACACAAGGGACTTAAAATCCCTCGGCCGTTATGGCTGTGCGGGTTCGAGTCCCGCCCTGGGCACTGCGGAAAACACAGCATTTTTGATTTTCCGCAATATCTGCCAAAAACGCCTCCGACGAACACACCGGGGATCTCTCTCCCGTCTTTCCCACATCTTCCCAGCTCGGGGACAGAGCATCTTGTTGGCCGCTTCGCCCCCCTCTCACACAGGGACAGAGCATGTTGTCGCACAGGGACAGAGCATGTTGTCGGGGAGGATTGAGTTCACGCGGGCGAGTTAACACTGGAAATGTGGCTCGGTTTCGACCATGGCAAGGCAGAAACGGCGGCAACACGCAAGGGATTCAGTCGAAATTCGTATGATTCTCGGCCGCTACTGCGCAGTTCTGTTATCGGCGACTCGTCGCCAAGCTCCGCAGTCAAAAAGAAGGGACGCTCTCAAGCTAATCCACGCGAGCAAGCAACTCTCTCGCTCGTCGCCGCAAATGATAGCGGCGGTGGGTGCGGAGGCTTCGC
>NZ_BAABRO010000029.1 GCF_039545035.1 Novipirellula caenicola | reverse complement strand
CGAAACTCACTCACGGCTTATTGATTTAATGAGCCGCGACGCGTCAGCGGCCGGGTCCCACGCACGACCCGGTGCCTTACGGCCCACGGCTCACCGCTGAGATTTGCATTTCGCTTAAATCAACACGACGCCAAGACTTTCGATCGGTCGACACATGCCCCTCCGAAACGCTTGACGAGTTTCGCGACCTTCGAGGGTGGGGACACACTAAAAACAGGCCTGCAGGCCTATCGCACGGTTAGGCGGCGGCTTGTTGGCCGTTGGCGATCGGCAACCGAATCACAAACGCAGTTCCGCGACCGACGGTGCTTTCCACACGGATGCGGCCTTTGTGAGTGTCGATGATTTCTTTGCACGCAGCCAAGCCTAAACCGGTGCCCCCTTTTCCTGATTCATCCGGCCCCGATTTGGTCGTGAAAAAGGAATCAAAGATATGAGGCAATTCGTTTTTGGGGATTCCACAACCACTGTCGCGGATCGTCATTTCCACCCACTCGTCCTGAGTCGAGCGAGCTAGTTTGACGAGGATGGTGCCCCCTTCGGGCATCGCTTGCCGTGCGTTGATCAGCAGGTTCAACAGCACGCGTTGAATCTGGTTGCCGCTTGCAAAAGCCTTCGGAGTCGAATCGTCAATTTCGGTTTCGATGCTGATGCGGTACTTTCGCATCTCACGTTCGAGCAGCACTAAGGAATCGTTGATGATGCTGGCCAAGTCCGTTGGCTCCATCGATTCGCTGCGATTACGAGCCTGGGCCAAAATGGTGTTGGTGATCTTGGCAGCGCGTTCAGATGCTTCGAGGATTTTCGAAAGCGCCTTGTCGCGGCTGGCATCGTCGCGATTGCGAATGCCAAGTTTTGAGTAATTGATCACCGTCATCAACACGTTGTTGAATTCATGGGTCGCCGTGCTCATCAGTTCCCCAAGCGAAGCCAAGCTTTGCAATTTCCGCATCTCCGCTCGGAGGTACTGGATTTCCGCTTGAGCGTCGTTGCGAGATGGCAGTGGGGATGATGACATAATGATACGGTTTCATGCGAGCGTGAGCGGCCGGTTCATCGTCACCGCCGCGGTGGTGAATCAGGCGACACGCGGGCGACGGCGACAGTAATTGATCTATCGTCGAAGCCCGTTGATTCGCTACACCTCGTATGATCGTACCTGCATAGTTTGCCACGCTCGCCGAGTCGACCGGTCCGGTGGGTAGGTTCGGCTGCGAAAGGATTCCGACTAGGCAAACTGTCTTCATTGGCTCGCCGTTTTCGCGATGCCACTTTAGCCCCGCCGCCTGCGTACTGTGTGTGATGGATCGACCGATGCGAAATCAAGCAAGTGATTTAAAAATGGCTGACGAGAACGTGGTCCAGCGGCTACGTCGTCGCACCCAACAAGCACGCGATCTTGGGTTTCACGTCCGCACCGAATTGCTCGATGGCCAAGAACCCTCGTGGTGTATGATCGGCAAACGGAAGACGATTTTCATCGATCTCGCACAAACCGCGGCCGAACAGCTTCGCCAACTCGAAGAATCGATGTCCGAGTACCAGCAGCGACTGCGTCAATCGCGTGAATCGATGAATCCAGCCGCATGATCCAACACGATCGCTTTGGGGCCGCATCACGCTGCGAAAAAGCGAGTCTTTTTTTGCTGTCAGCGGCCGAATTGGCGGTGCTGACTACTTTTCGGTCGCGCGACAAGGCACAATAGGCAGTCAAGATTGGATTGTGTTGACCTGCTGCGATTCTTAGAGGCCGTTGTCCTGTGTTTTCCCGCCGAATGAAGCTGTCCGCCGCCTCAGGCTTTTGCTATCGATTTGGAACCGGCATCAAGGCAGGGGCCGATTTGCTAGCGATGCTGCAAAGTGAGGCGGGCTATGGATCGCCACGGCAACGCGCAGCGATGGTGTCGATCCGCGAGGCGGCCAAAAAAGGCGAGCTGCTGAGTGAGTCGATGAAACGCGAGGAGCCGTTTTTTCCACCGCTGCTGATTTCGATGGTTCGCGTGGGCGAAGCCACGGGGCGACTTGAACGCGCTCTGCTGTCACTCGCCGAACACTACAAACACCGCTTGGCACTGCGTCAGAAATTCATCAGCTCGCTCGCCTGGCCCGCGATTCAAATGATCGTTGCTGTGTTGGTGATTTCGTTGTTCATCTGGTTGATGGGCCAATTCAATATGGCCGACATGCTCGGCTTCGGACTGGTCGGTACCCCCGGCGTGTTGAAACTTTGGGGCATCCTGTTTGTCTTTTCATTATTAATTGCAGCGTCGATTTGGGCATTCATGCGAAACGTTGGTGGGGTTCAAAACCTGATCCCGCTACTTTATATGGTGCCCGTATTTGGACCGGCACTGCAGACAATCACGTTGTCGAGGTTTTGTTGGACGCTGTCGCTCAGCTTGGATGCGGGGCTCGACCCCATTCGATCGATCTACCTTGCACTCGATAGCACCGACAGCGACTACTACAAAAGTGTCGGCAAGGACGCCGAAGAGGCGATCCTCGGCGGCGATTCACTGTCGGGAGCCTTGAAGGCAACGCGGTTGTTTCCCGATGAATTTATCACCCGCGTCGAGATCTCAGAGCTGTCGGGCACCGATGCCGAATCGATTGACATGCTTGCTCAAGAGTATGACGAGAAAGCCAAGCGGGCGGTCGGGACGCTGGCAGGATTGGCGACCGGCATCGTGTGGCTCAGCACGATGGCGATGTTAGTGTTTTTGATCCTGCGGATCGCACTGAGCATCGGCGGCGCCTACAGCGACGCGTTGCAGCCAATTTAAGAAGACGATAAGCCCGGATCCAATCGCGGTCGCGATGCAGATCCGGCACGTTTTCAGGGCGAGGGTGAATTCATCAACCACCGCCATGCCGAAACTTCGCTGCGTTTCGGCCTACATCGCAACAAATCCGATCTTAGGAATCGGAGGTGGTTACGACGGCGTCATCCACCAAAATGGTGTCGTCCGAAGTCAATCGACTGTCGCTGAGTGTTGCGATGATAAAGATCGCCAAAAACACAAACGACGAGATGAACACCACCGCATTGAATGGTTTGTCATACAACACGTGCATAAAGAACAGCACCACAAGCGTTGCTTTGACCGTGGCAATCGCCATCACAATCACCACATCAAGACCACCGAGATCAAAACTGGCTTGGGCAACCGTCACGATCGTCAAAAAGACAAGCGCGGCGAAGACGCCAAACAGGATCGGCAGCGGCAAGGGGTGAGCGAAATCGTACCCTTCACGATGTTCACCGGAGCCGTGGTCGGAAGATGCGGAATTGTGAGCGGACATAATTGAGTCAATCGAAAGGTTGTGTGAGTCGTCGAGCCAACAAGGCATAGGGGCACTGGCGACCGCGATTCATTGCGATGCCAGAGCGTTTCAATTCATCGAGAATCGCGTTAGCGAATCAAGTACAACAACGGGAACAGGTAGATCCAAATCAAGTCGACCAAGTGCCAATACAGACCGACGTAATCGACTGGGCCAAAGTAATTGTGGTTGAAGTCTTGGCGAATCGATCGTACCAACAACCAAACCAATACGCCGATACCGGCCAAAATGTGGATCGCGTGAACCCCGGTCATACAGTAGTAGATGCTAAAGAAGACACCGGCTCGGCTCGGGGTCAAGAATTCGCTTGGGACCGAATCAATGGTCGCATCGATCTCGTATTGTCCGACGATCGCAGAACCGCTGGCCATGGCCGATTGACGCTCGATCGCTGACAACTCGTTTTGAATCCCCGTGTTGGTCGCGTCGGTGGCCAAACGTTCGCGGACTCCGTAATCGGCTCCACTGATCTCGTTTTCAAGCGTCGCAAGCGATTCCCCTTCGGCGTGATCCGCTTCGTCAGCGTGATCGGCATGGTCGTGACCATCGGCCGCGACATGGCTTTCGCCAGCGTGGTCACCGGTTTCGCTGGCGTGTGCTTCCGTCGAATCTCCGCTTTCCAGGATCGTGCCCAGACCGACGCCACCAAAGAAGCTGGCACAAACGACGATCAACGGCAACGCGACCGCGGCTTGGAATTGCTTGTCGCGGACTTTTGAAACCACGTACCAAATGACCACTCCGATCAGTGCGATGGCAAACGGAGCACAGATCCAAGCCAAGTAGTTTGGACCGCCCTCGTGGTGCGGGTGAGCGGGGTCGTAGCTGAATAATCCTGCGGGCAGTAGTCCCATGTGGAACTTGTGCGAGTATTCGATGGCTTTGACGCCCAAGAAGACCATCGCACACGACAATGTGGTGGCGATCAACGCAGTCAAACCTTTGTGGTTTTCGGTTTGCGAACATCGCACTGCCCATGCCATCGTCAACGAGCTGAATAGCAGCACGCCGGTGTTGATCGCACCAAGCTTGGTGTTAAGGAATTGGCTGCAACCTTCGAACACCTCGGGCCGCAACATGCGAAAGATCGCGTAGGCACAAAACATGCCACCAAAGAACAGCACTTCGGTAACAAGGAAGATCCAAATGCCAAGCTTGCCACTGTCGAACTGTTGTTCGGGAGTGTCAAAATGATGCGCCAAATACGACGGGTGATCGTGGTCATGATCATGAGCGCCGTGAGCGTCAGTCGCGGAATCAGCTTCGAGAGTGGACATGAAGATTGGAAGCAGGAAAAAGGTTGAAAGTGTCAAGGGCAGCGGCAGCCGACATGGGGACTGCCGCGATACATCAATCGTTAATGACTAACGACTAGTGCTTGTGGCTAGCGTGAGCGGGTGATTTCGATGGGTCCGCCTCAGGGGCCAATTTGCGTTCGGGTTGAACCGTCACGTATCGTTCGTCCGATTCTTGCCACTCGATGTCGTGGAAATCGTAGGGGTCGCCCACAACCGGAGCACGTTCAAAGTTATAGAACGGCGGAGGGCTGGTGCAGTTCCATTCCAAAGTCGCACCGCCCCAAGGGTTCGCAGGAGCTCGTTTGCCGCGGAACAGCGAATGCATCAAGGTGATGAACGCGACCAAAATGCCGAATCCCAACAGCAATGCACCATAGGTACTCATTTGATGCAGGAAAGCAAATTCGGGATCGTACGTCGCATAGCGTCGTGGCATGCCGCGGCTACCGAGTACGAATTGGGGCAAGAAGGTCAAGTTGAAGCCGAGGAACACAAGCACTGCCGAAATTCGGCCGCCGGTTTCGTTGAACATCTTGCCAAACAATTTGGGCCACCAGTGGAACACACCACCAAGAAACGCAACCAAGGTTCCACCCACCATCACGTAGTGAAAGTGAGCGACCACAAAGTAGGTGTCGTGCAAGTGTTGGTCGGTCGCCAACGTTCCCAGGTGCAGCCCGGTCAAACCACCTATCGTGAACAAGAAGATGAACGAGATGCCGTAGCACATCGGGCTGGTCAAACTAATCGACCCTTTGTACATCGTGGCCAACCAGTTGAAGACCTTGATCGCCGATGGAATCGAAACGGTAAAGGTCAACGCACTGAACACGATCGTGGTCAGCGAGCTCATTCCTGCGGTGAACATGTGGTGTCCCCAAACCAGGAAGCCCAGCAATGCAATCGCGATGGACGAGTAGGCGATGAAGCGATAGCCGAAGATGTGTTTATGGCTGTGAACGCTGATGATTTCGCTGATGATCCCGAAGGCAGGCAAAATCATGATGTATACCGCGGGGTGACTGTAGAACCAGAAAAAGTGCTGGTAAGTCACGGGGTCGCCATTGAATTCAGGATTGAAAATCCCGATTTGCATCGTTCGTTCGGCAATCAGCAGCAGCAACGTGATCCCAAGGACCGGTGTTGCCAAAACTTGGATGATACTGGTCGCATAGGTCGCCCACAGGAACAACGGCATGCGGAACCAAGTCATCCCCGGCGGACGCATCGTGTTGATCGTGACGATGAAGTTCAAACCGGTAAAGATCGAGCTAAACCCAAGAATGAACGCCCCCATCGTGGCCATGATGACCGAGGTGTCCGTCGTCGTGCTGTAAGGAGTGTAAAACGTCCAACCGGTATCCAAACCGCTTGACAGCAAAGCCATGACGAAGAACACGGCGCCAAACACCCACAAGTAAAAACTACTTAGGTTCAACCTGGGAAAGGCGACGTCCTTGGCCCCCAGCATCACCGGAACAAGGAAGTTCCCCAGCGCCCCCGGGATACTTGGGATGATGAACAAGAACACCATGATCGCGCCGTGCAGCGTGAACACTTGGTTGTAGATATTGTTGGCATCTGCTCCACGGAACATCCACCCATCGGGATCCATCAAGTGCAAGCGGATTGCCAGCGCTAGCAGACCACCGAGCGCGAACGAGATCGAGACGCCGATCAAGTACATCACGCCAATTCGTTTGTGGTCCAGCGTGAACATCCAACTTAGAATTCCCTTGGAATTCGTCAGATAGTTTTCTCGCTCGGTGGGAAACCCAGGGTCGCGAACGGTTCCAGCAGACATCTCAATTACCTCGTCGAACGCAGGAAATGCGTCAATCTTCTATCGTTGAGCCGACAAACGTCGGTCGTTATTTCAAATGGTTTGGTTTCACGGCTTCATTCTGAAGCTTGCATCCAGCCGGCTCAAGGACGTTTTTCTCAATCTGCAAAAGACTTGAGGTAAATCGCCCGTTCACCGTGACCGGTACTACTACTCTGCGTTTTCTTCTGGGGTTGCCTCTGCATCCGCCTCCGAAGTCGTTTCTGCGTTCGCCGAAAGCGACTTGATGTACGCCACCAGCGAATCCAGATCGTCGTCGCTCAGTTGTCCTTTGTAGCTCGGCATCACAGGTTGGAAACCGGCGACGACCTTCGCTTTTGGTACCAGGATCGACTCGCGGACGTAATTTTCGTCCATCGTCACCTTCTCGCCGTTGGCCAATTGGCGGGTCGTACCAAACGCGTCTTTGTAGGTCGGCCCTGTTCCGCTGGTTCCATTGGTCGTGTGACAGCCGATGCATCCGCGGCGGGCATACAATTTCTCGCCGTACGCTTCGAGTGTGTCGCTGCCGCGACTGCTGTATTTTTTGATCCAAGCGTCGAGGTCTTCACGTGTTTCGTGAACCACAACAACGGTTTGCATTTGCGAATGGTCTTGGCCGCAATATTCGGCACAGTACAGGTCGTAGAACCGGTAGCCATCGGGGGTAAATTGCCATTTGTCGTAGTCCCACGCTGTGGCACTCTCTTCGGTAATCTTGGTCGCGTTCGCGAGTTCTTCGTCGCTAACCTTTTCAGTCACCTTAGTGGGGTGGAACCACATGTAGTTGTAACGACCGGGAACGACGTCTTTCTTGGCTCGGAACGCTGGGATGTACAAGCTGTGAATGACATCACTGCTTTGCATCGTCAATTTGACCGGTTCGTTGACCAACAAGTGCAGTTCGGGATGGTAGGTGCCGCGGCCGTAATCCATCGACCAACTCCATTTCGAGGATTGCACGCCAATCTCGTTGGCTCCCTCGGGAATCGTTCGCATGTCCAAATAGGCACGGGCTCCCATCACAAACATGCCGACCATGAAGATTGAAGGGCCAATCGACCAAAGCAATTCGATCGGAGTGTTATGCGAAACTTGGCTTTCCGCTTTCTCACCCTTGGCCTTGCGGTACTTTGCTGCAAAGTAGAACAGGCAGATCGAGATCGGGATGAAAAAGAAGATACAGACGGCGGTAATGGCGTAATAAAGCCAATCCGAGTCCGCGGCGAACGTCGACGCGGAATCCGGGAACCAAGCGTAGTCTTCGGTGTAATCGCTCAGCAGGGAAAATGCGGCAGGTAACATAGCCATCGTTTATCTGTTAGTCAGTTGCAAAATAAAATTTGGGTTCAAGCCGGGGTGGTCGTTTTCACTTCCGGCAAGTCTCGGTTGCGTGCGATGGATCGCTTGCGATCGAGGTTACGTTTCGTTTTTTACGCTTGAGTCGTTCTTGACGCTTGAGCCATCGCGGCCGACATCGGTCATCGTTGCGGCGGCTTTTTCGTCGACAATGGCGACGCCTCCCTTGCGGCCCAGCCAATACGGCGCCAAGCAGGCAAGCATCAATCCAATCATCGCAGCTCCGCCGAGTCGCATCAGTCGCCAGGCATGCCAGGTGTAACTGTTGGAATCAGGATCGTAGCTGTAACACCACTGGATAAATTGGTCCACTGGCGATCCCACCGTTCCTTCACCCGCTTCGACAAGTGCGAGTTTCAGTTGATCGGTAGGAAAGTCGATTGCCAGCGAATAACGCGAGATCACGCCTTCAGGCGAGATGAACGCGAGCATCGCGGGATGGTTGTATTCTTTGCTTCGAGCGTCGTATCGGTAACGAAAACCAAGCACATCGGCCAATTTGGTGATCACGGGTTGTTTTGCAGTACAAAACTCCCAGCCATCGGCGGCTTTGGGATGATTCGTGAGTTGATCGATGTACTTCTGTTTGGTTTCCCGAACTCGCTCGGTTGTTTCTTTGGGGTCGATGCTGACGGTCAAAATTTGAAAGTCTTCACCGACTTTAAGGTCGAGTTTGTTAAGCGAATCGGCCAAACGATTCAGCTGGACGTTGCACAGCATCGGGCAATTGCTGTAGTTCAGCGTGATGATCGTCGGTCGTTTGCTATCGATGTAGTATCCGGTTTTGGTTTTGCGTCCAAGCGAATCGACCAGCGGCAAATTCAGCGGGACGATGTCGCCTAGTTTTTGTTCAACGGTGATCCCGCGGGCTTCCAGCGGCAGCAAGTTGTTCGTGACCGGAGCGCCTTCGCGCACCCCGCCGTCCTGGGCCGTTGCCACGGAGGCGGTAGCGCACAAACCGACCAACCACAGCATCATCACGGTGATGGTGTTGGCGGCTCGCGGCTTGCTAGCTGCCATTTGGCGGCTGGCAAACCTACGCTTTGCTTGGATCAACTTGCTCATTCGATGCTTTTTTGTCTTCGTCTTTCGATTTCTTTTCGTTCTTGCTTTCTGCCACTACGAGTTCAATGGCCTTGTCGATGGGGATCGTGATTTTTCCGGTTTCCTCGTCGACTCCGTAAACCGAAATGCGTTCGGCTTGTTGGCTGAGCACTTCGTTTTGACGTTGATAGCTGCCCATCGCGCTTTTGGCTTCCAAGTGCCACTGCGAGATCGAAAAGTAAAACACTTGGACCGCCAAAGCGGTAACCGCAGTAACGACCACCGAGATCACTCCGACAGTGAAAATGCGGCTCACATTTAAGTCATCGTATTGGGCCATAACTATTCTAAATCTGTTTCGAGCGTTGAATGCGTGTAAAAAGGGGGACGTCGGGACGTGCTTGGATCCGCCGACTAAATGTTTTCAAAGGCGATCGATTCAGCCAATCGTGGGTCGCGAACCGCAACGATCCGTGTTTGGCTGGCGACGCGAAGAATCAAGCCGACCATCAGGGCGACCATTCCCAATACGCACAGCACGCTCGCGATCACACCCAGCACACCACCGGCCGAGCCGTGTGCCCCGGGAACGCCGGCATGGGCTTCGGGCATCACCATCCAGTAAATGTCAATGTAGTGCATGACCAGGACGTAAAATGCCCAGAAAAAGATCCATCGCGGGCGACGGCGAACATACATGCTCATCGTACCGAGAAATGGCAACATCCAGTGCAAAAAAACCAAAGCCAGCGACAAGGTGCCCCAGGTTCCCAATTGGCGATGGTACAACCACTCCGTCTCTTCGGGGATATTCGCATACCAAATCAGCAGGTACTGGCTAAACGAGATGTAGGTCCAAAACGTGACGAAGCCGAAGATCAGTTTGCCCAGGTCATGGTAGTGCTCGACCGTGACTTCGTCTCGCATCGCGCCGGCTTGCTGTAGCAAGTAGGCACCCACGGCTAGGATACAGTGGGCGGACAAGATCGACCCGGCGAACAGGTAGACGCCGAACATCGTTGAGAACCACATCGGCGCCAGGCTCATGACCCAGTCGAACATCGCAAACGTCATGCTGCCGCAGTACAGCATCACGGCGGGGCCGCTCCAGAACTGCATGCGGTCGGTCGCGGCGCGTTCGCCGGTTTCGTCCTGTTCCACGCTACCGCGGAAGTAGTAAACCGCCAAACCAATCCAGATTGCAAAGTAGATGCAGGCGCGGACGGTGAACCAGTCCTGCGAAAGCCACATGGTTTTGTTGGCCCACATCTCGGGGTCGAGATGGTTGTCTTGAGCAAAGGTGGGGCTGTCCCAGCGATAAAGTGCTGCGTCGCTCGTCCACAAGGTGACCACGATCGGCAGGAACAAGACCGCCATCGGCACGATCATGATCATCACCAACTCGGCAATCCGTCGCAGCACGGCGCTCCATCCCGCTCGCACCAAGTGTTGGATCATCACAAAGAACAGTGATCCCAGCACTAGCGTCAAGCAGTACATGAACGCGGCAAAGTAGGCCGACATGCCGAACTTGGGTTGGTCGACGCCGTAGGTGGCAATCAACCAGCCTACGATCAGCACCAGGACACCGCCGATACAAAGCGGCAGGCTGAGAGCCGACAGGGAGGCAGGCAATTTGAAGGCTGGGTCGTCAGCCGGTTTGATGGCCGGAGCGTGCTTGGACATCTGTAGTTCAGCAATAGGATTGAAATGAGTTGAAAATGTTCAGAGGGGGCGAGGTCACAAGGGCCTCAAGCGTTCGATCGACGAGACGACCAAACTATTTTTGAGCTGCGGCTTTGGCGGCTCGCTCTTCTTCTTTTTTGCGTTCTGCTTCGGCAGCCTCGGCCAACGCCTTGTCGACTTGGTTCTTTTGCTTCTCGACTTTGGATTTCTCGCTTGCAGGCACGAGGTCCATCGATGCGTTTTGGCTCTTCTGCAGAGCTCGCACGTAGGTGACGATGGCCCAGCGGTCTTTGGCTTTGATCTGGCCCGCGTAACCGGGCATCTTGCGAATCCCGTTGCTGATCGTGTTGAACAGTTTGCCGTCGGGGTATTGGTCGGCGTACAACACGTCTTGGTGCAGCGAGGAGGGTGGGACCCAGGTCGCAGCCATGATCTTTTGGGCTCGTTGGTTGACCAAACCGTTGCCGCGTCCATCCATGCCGTGACATACCGAGCAATAGATGTTGAATTGTTGTTGGCCTTGGCGAACGACCGCATCGGAAATCTCGAGCGGGTTTTGCTCGAGCCACGGGGTGGTTTCCATCACGCTTTTCTCGTTCGACGCTGCCGCACCGGCTGTGGGCTCTTCGCCTTCGGCCGCGAGCGGCGTCAGGTAGGTTCGCACCAATTGCTCGGCTCGATCCGAATCGACTTGGGCGAATTTGTCCATGTCGATACCGGTCAAAAAGTTCAGGTCCGCATCCATTTGTCCACGTGCCACGGTGCCGGGAACATCAGGCCGCATCGCACGGTTGTCGGCGAACAGCGTGGTGGTTTGCTGGGCATCACGAGCGGGCGAAAAATCCATATCGGGGAAGATGTGGAATCGCGGCTGGCTGCTGGTGGTCACCCGCATCTTGGCGACGATCAACGCGGGGATGATCGACAAGCCGATCAAGACGCAAAGACCGACAATCAGGAATTTCGGGATCGTAGTCGGCGAATCATCGTCAACGACCGAATTGATGTATTCGGTGCCCGTTTCGCCCAACAGTTTCTCGACACCCTTGGCGTCAAAGCTCTTGTCTTTGGAATCGATGTACAGGAAGAAGCGATCGTCGGTGACGCGGTCAAAACGCGGGTCGGTGAAGATCGGATTGCTGAATCGTGGCAACCCGTTCAGTGCCCACATGCCAAAGAACGTGCAGAACGACGCAAACAGAATCGTCAACTCGAACGCCACCGGAATGAATGCCGGCAACGACAAAACGAACGGTTTGCCCGAGATGATGTAGGGATAGTTAAGACCATTCATCCAGATCTGCATCGTCAATGCGGTGCAGGTCCCGGTCAATCCACCGGCTAACGCCAACCATGGCAAAACGGTCGGCTTGATCCCCAACGCCTTGTCGATTCCGTGAACCGCAAAGGGGGTGTAAGCGTCGGTTTTGGTGTAGCCGGCATCACGTACTCGCCGACATGCGGCTAGTAGCGTATCGACCGATGTGTACTCGGCGACAATCCCGTGAATCTTCTTTTCGTTTTTATCGTCTGACATGCTTACCGTCTGACATTCGCTATCGATGATGAATGAAGTCTGTTTCGAATGATCCGCAGACACGTAATCGTCTGCGATTGGATATTTTCTAGTGCTCGGTCGGCGTCGTTGGCTCGTTATGAGCCATGTGGTACTGCTTCGCCAGCGTCGACTTGGTTTCCGCCATGTTGATCACAGGCATCAATTTGCAGAACAGCAAGAACAACGTGAAGAACAAACCGAACGAACCGATCAGCATCGACCAGTCGACCCACGTTGGCGAGAAGTACGCCCACGCACTTGGCAGATAATCGCGTGACAAACTGGTGACCACAATCACAAATCGTTCGAACCACATCCCGATGTTCACGAAGATCGTGATCAACACGATGATCCATGGCGTGGTGCGGAACTTTTTGACCCAGAACAACTGCGGGCTGATCACGTTACATGTAATCATCGTCCAATAAGCCCACCAATAAGGGCCGAAGGCACGGTTGATGAACGCGTATTGCTCGTCCGGAACTTGACCGTACCAAGCGATGAAGAACTCGGTGCCGTACGCCAAACCGACGATCGAACCGGTCGCCAAGATGATCTTGCACATATTGTCCAAGTGCCGAATCGTGATCAGTTTCTCGAGCCCCAGCATGCTTCGTGCGGGAACCATCAACGTCAACACCATCGCGAAACCGCTGAAGATCGCCCCGGCCACAAAGTACGGTGGGAAAATCGTCGTATGCCAACCCGGAACTTGCGAAACCGCAAAGTCAAACGAAACGATCGTATGAACCGAAAGAACCAGCGGTGCAGCGAACGCCGCAAGCAACGCATAGGCCTTTTCGTAGCGGATCCAGTGCCGTGAGGATCCGGTCCATCCAAGTGAAAGGATGCCGTAGGCCATGCGGCGATATTTGTTTTTCGAACGGTCACGGAAGGTCGCCAAGTCGGGAACCATCCCCATGTACCAGAACAACAGCGAAACCGTTCCGTAGGTGCTGACCGCGAACACGTCCCATAGCAGCGGACTGCGGAATTGAGGCCACATCCACAGGTTCAAACTAGGATACGGAGCCAACCAGAACGCCAACCATGCACGTCCCACGTGAATCCCAGGGAACGTTCCCGCACAAGCCACCGCGAAAATCGTCATCGCCTCGGCAGCGCGGTTGATACTGGTTCGCCATTCTTGGCGGAACAGGAACAAAATCGCACTAATCAGCGTTCCCGCGTGACCAATACCGACCCAGAAAACGAAGTTAACGATCGGCCAACCCCAGAAAATCGGAGACCGGTTACCCCACACACCGACACCGGTGTAGAAGAGGTAAGCGATACAAATTCCGAGCCACTGCAGCAGCGCGAATGCGATCAAGAAACCGATCACCCAGCCTTTGCTTGGCTTGGTCTCAGCAACTCGGCATACCGTTTCGGTAATATCGTGATAGGTCGTATCGCCGAGCACGAGCGGAGCGCGCTCGCCAGGTCGTTCGACGGTATTGTCCAATCCGTTTGGGATGGCAAGGGACATGGTTTGAAAGGGGTATCGAGTTAGGGATTTAAAGAGTGATAACAGGACGTTTGGCTAAGTCGCTCGCGACGGGGTCGAGACGCCCGCGGATCGCTTAGCCAATCGAAGTTTTACTTTTCGTCATCGTGACCATGTGCTTCGTCGTGATGATCATCGTGTTTTGCGTCGGCGGCATGATCCGAATCATGGTGGTCGCCTTCAGCGTGATCCTCGTGGTCACTGTGGCCATGATGCGGCGACTGCATCTCGGCCAAATCGACCAACTGATTGCGGGTCATCAAGCGAACGTGAGGATTGCGAACGCGTGCCAAGTATTCGGTGCGTGGTTTGATGTTCAATTGACCAAGCATTCCGTAGCTGCGAACGTCGGCGTGTTTCTTGGAGACCTTCGAATCGGGGTCGCCAACATTACCAAACTCGATCGCACGCGTCGGGCATGCCGATTGGCACGCGGTGACGATTTCGCCATCGGCAACCGGGCGGCCACCATCTTTGCGGGCGTTGATCTTGGCCCCTTCGATTCGCTGCACACAGTAGGTGCACTTTTCCATCACCCCACGGCCGCGAACGGTCACCTCGGGGTTGAGCACCAAGGCTTGGAGTTGACGGTTGGCGGATTCGATCGAGCTTGGGTAAGCATCGATACCGTAGCCCACGCCGACTTCTTTGTTGTAGTTAAAGTAGTTGAAGCGTCGTACTTTGAACGGGCAGTTGTTGGCACAGTAACGTGTACCGATACAGCGGTTGTAAGCCATCGCGTTAAGGCCTTCGTCGGTGTGGACGGTGGCCGCGACCGGACAAACCTGTTCGCATGGAGCGGTTTCACAGTGCATGCACGCGACAGGTTGTTGGACCACGTCGGCGTTTTCTTCGTCGCCTTGGAAGTAGCGGTCCACTCGCAACCAGTGCATTTCGCGACTGTTGCTGACTTGTTCCTTGCCCACAATCGGCACGTTGTTTTCGCTTTGGCAAGCGACCACGCACGCGTTACAGCCGATGCACTTGGACAAGTCGATTGCCATGCCCCATTGAGGCAGGAACGGCTTTTCCATTTCGATCTTTTGGATCGGTTCTTGCCACATCGATCCGCTGCCTTCTTTGCCCACCTTGGGGACGTGAGGGCCGCGGACTTCGGCAAACTCGGGCACTTTATCGAGTAGTTGGACGGTGCCTTCGCGGATCAGCGAGAAACTGCGTCGCTCGGTTTCTTCGCGGCCACGTTCGTCAATTGCCCAGTGGTCCTGGGTGGTCGCCAATTCGTATTCGTTGAATCGTGGGCGAGCTGCGACCTTGTAAGAGGTCAACATCTGATCGCTCGTTCGCAGCGGCGAAACATCGGTTCCGACGGCGTCGACGTCCTCTTCGGTGAATCCACCGACCATGCCCGCTCGTTTGCGGCCATAGCCAATTGCCACGGTCACGACGCCTGGTGCACAGCCCGGCAATTCGTAAACCGGCATTTCGATCATGCCATCGCCTTGGTTCAGTGCGATCATCAGTCCGTGGTGAACGCCAAGCTTTTTCGCGGTCGACGGGCTGATCAGTGCGGCGTTGTCCCAAGTCAACTTGGTCAGGGCTTGAGGCAATTCTTGCAACCAGCCATTGTTGGCAAAGCGACCGTCATAGATTCCATCGGCCGGAACAAACAGGACTTCAAAATCGTCGTTGTCCAGCTCGTCCACCGAGATCGCCACGGGAGCAGCGTCGGTCAACGGTTTGTCTTGGACGTTGGCGCTGAGCTCTTCGCTGAGTGTTAGCTCGTTTGCGAAGCCGTCGTGCAGCAAGCCACGCCATTGGCGAGAGCTGAGTGCCGAGCCAGAGATGCCATCAGCGGTGCGGCGAACAATTTCCGAACCTTCGATCTCTTTCTCGCCCAACATCGATGCAAGGACTTCGATCGCGGCACGACCGCCCAAAAGCGGCAGGATCTGAGGTTGGCAAACGCCATAGAACCCTTCGTTGTTGACCACATCGCCCCACGATTCGAGCGGATGAGCCAGCGGCAGTGACCACGCACAGGCCACGCCAGTTTCGTCGTCGTATTCGCCAAGATAGATCGTGTTTTCGACCTTGCCGATCGCGGTTAGCAGATCCACGTCGCCAGGTGCGGTCGCGACCGGGTTGCCACCCAGGATCAACAGCGACTCAATTCCGCCTTCGTTGATCTTGTCGACCAAATCGCCAAGCGAGGTCGTGTCGGCGAGTTCGCCGTCCACTTCGGCGGCAAATTTTTGGATCTTGCCAAGCGAACCCAATTTCTTGTTCAGGGCAATGCCGGCGGCGATCGCTTCGGCACCAAGATGCTCGCCAACGACCACGACGGCGCCATCGCCGGCTTCGGCAATGTCATGCGAAAGCACATCGAGGAATCGCTCGAGTCGCTCGGGATGAGTCAATTCGTCGTAGGCTTTGGTTTCTTCGGCGTGCGTGTGCGATTCACCAGCAGCCAGTTTTTCAACGCGGCGGCCTAATTCACTCAAGAACGCAGGCATTTGGCTTGGACGTAGTGCCAATCGCGAATCGGCCATCACGCCGGTGGATGTGTATCCGCCTTCGACGACGTACAGTCGGCTCATTTCGCCTTCGATCGGGTCGCGATTCTTGGCGAAGGTGCGAGCGTTGGAGATCATGCTCGGATCGTTTCCGAGGATGTCCGCTTGCAGTGTCAAAATGACCTTGGCGTCCGAAAGATCGAGGACCTGTTTGGCTGGTTTGCCAAAGACAGTCTTGGTGGCGTCCCGCATCGCGGTGCCATGAACACCGTCATAGCGAACGAGCGTTGCCGATGGGCATTTCTTCTTTAATGCCGACAACATGCGGACGAGCGATGGCGACGAAGTGGGCGGCATCAACACAGCCAACCCTGCACCGTTGTTGTTCGCAGCGGCGGCGCGAATCACGCCTTGGCCGTACGGTTGGAAATCTTCCCAGGTTGCGTTTTCGCGTCGCTTGGGGCCTTTGCGAACCAGGAAGCTTTCGTCGCCACGAGCACGATCGGGGTCGTACAAACCGAGGATCGAAGCTTGCGAGAAGACGTCGGTACCGGTGCCCGAGGGATGTTCGGTGTTGGGTTCGATCTTCAGCGGACGACCATCAACGCAGCTGATCAGCAGGTTGTAGACGCGGCCAGCAAGTTCAAAGTTGGTCGCGCGGCTGTACGATTCGCCGGGCAATCGGCCTTCGGGACGAATCACAAACGGAGCGATCGACTCTTCGGAGTAACGGCATCCGCCGACGCCGGCAACCGCCAACGATGCACCCATCAATTGCATCCATCGACGTCGCGAAACGCCTTCGGGGTACTCCGAAGCGGCGATCGGGAATTCGCGATCGATGAACTGTTGAAAGTCCTGGCTGTCCTGCATCTCCGACAGACTTCGCCAGTAACGTGTGCGTGGCGATGCCGAGGATCCGCCAAACCCATCCTGATTGGCGGAGTCACGAGGGGCCGAATCGCGCGCCGCTGGGCCAACCGCAGCTAGGTTGGATTCTTGCGAAACACCGGCCTGGGGCAGGTCAACAAGCATTCGCGAACCGTTGTTGGATTTACGTGGTGAGTGGATGGAGGTCATTGCAAAGATTTGCGATTAGGCGATACGAAATTATCTGTAAAAAACGAGTTTCAGCAGCGGTTGGGCGATTTGGACGCGGGAACCATGGTCACCTTGTCGCGAGCACACCCGAGCGATGCGGAACTAACGGTGACAAACCGCACAATGGACCTGTGGGTTGATGTTCTCGCCTTCAGGATCACGCTTCTGCTTGGCGAACGCTTCTTGGTCCCAATCCGCTGGCGGCTCCCAGTCGAGCTTGGTCACGAATTCTTTGGGACGCAAATGGGGATCAGGGTTTCGGTGACAGGTGATACACCATGCCATCGACAATTCTTCGTGCTGGGAAACCACGTCCATTTGGTCGATTCGGCCGTGGCAACTCTTGCAACTGACGCCTGAATTGACGTGGGCCGCGTGGTTAAAGTAGACGAATTCGGGCAGGTTGTGGACTCGTTTCCAAGCCATACTGCGGCCCGTTTCCCAGCTCTTGTGGATCGGCTTTAGCTTGTCGCTTTCTGTTCGTACGGCTGCCAATGCGGTAACGCCTTGGTCATTCGCAGGACTGTGACAATTGATACAAGTGGCCGTCGGTGGGACTGCAGCGTGAGCCGACTCGAAGACGGTGTTGTGGCAATAGCGACAATCCATCTTCAGTTGGCCCGCGTGAATCGCATGGCTAAACGGGACCGGTTGTTCAGGTTGGTAGCCAATATTCAGCGTCTTTGGATCGGTGATCAGCCCGCCCATGGCACCGGCATAAATGCCGCCTCCAACGATGGCAGCAGCCAGAACCATAAGAAAACGATTGACCCAGCGTGGAAAGAGAAACCGTTGCATAATTGATGGTCGCCGCGCGTGAAAACGCGACCAGTATTCGCAGGGATAGAGAAATTGGACACCGAGTGGTTCAGAGAATCGCCGTAATCATACAGCGAGAGCGAGACAGTATTGTGTGCGAACATGCACCAAGGCAATACCAGCCAGCAACAAAGCGACATTGTGTCGCACGAAAAGAGCGGGGATCTGCCGTCATCATCCAGCGGATCCGAAAAGTTAGGACGCGAGCGTGCCGAAGGCCCTGTGGTGAGCAAGATGGACGAGGGTAACGTCGAGGATCCGCCAGCCCGACCGTCGCTGCCGCTTTGGGGTGCCGGCTTCGCACTGAAGCGTCCTTAGGTGGGTGAGAGCGTCAATGCGGCTCATTGCCACCAATGTCGATCCGCCGACAGCGGGCGGACCGGGCATCGCATCGAAACCAAGGCCGAGGCGATTTCGGTGACCGCCCAGTCGAGGTTGTCGATCTCCAGTCGGTATTCAGGCCAACGACCTCCCGATGGCCACATTTGATGGGGGGCCGGCCAACGTGTGTCGGCCGTGGCCCACTGCATCCGTGCGACCAATCGCGGAATGGTCGCGTCGCTGCCCGCTGCTTCGGCGCGAGGCCCGGTCGGCAACGGGGCAGTTGGCAATGGGGAATCTGGCAATGGGGGGACTGGTAGCGGGGGGACGTAGGCGGACACCCAAGGCTCGTCGGGGCGGACCACGATCGGCTCGCCCCGTCCAGCGGATGCATCCGCTGAGGTCGACGCTTCGCTGCCCGGGCGTGAGCGTGATTCCGATCCAGGGCCTTCCGCGGACGTGTTCTCGGCTCGGTGTCTACTTGTCCAGCGTCCCGAGATCGCCTCGTCCAGTGCCGCGCCGGATTGAGTCGGCTGCGTGGCGGCGAAGGTGCGGATCCCATGTTCGGAGCTCAGTCGGTCGCAAAGTTCTTGCCGGATCGACTCGTCGGCTCCGACCAATGCCAGCGAGGCATTGCCTGCGGATAAATGCGCACTCAATTCGCCAAGCGTCCATCCAAATCGGGGGTCGCGGTAGTGGGCTGCGACATCACAGGCCGGTTGCAGCACGAATTGTCGCGCGGTGTAGCGAGGGTGGGGGACGATCAGTGCCGCACTGCCCCCGACCAAGTTGCCATGCAGGACCACGTCCAAATCGATCGATCGGGCATCCCAGCGCCGCCGCCGCTGGCGTCCAAGTTCGTTTTCGATCGACTGCAGCAATTTCAGGATGTCGCGTGCCGAGTGAGTCGTTTCAAACGCGGCAACGGCATTCAGAAAGGGTTCCTGGCCCGAGGGGCCGCCAATCGGTGGCGTTTCAAACAGTCGGCTGGCGGTAAAGTTTTCCACCATCGCCGACGCCGTTACCTTCCGCGCCGCTTCGGCAATCACCGTGTCCCGGTCGCCAAGGTTGCTGCCAAAGCTGACCAGGCACTGGGCACGTGGGGGCTTCGAGCTCATGACGACCGATTTCAACGTTGGGTGGTTTTGCGGGAATTGACTCGGCACACAGGAAAATGCCGGCGGCGGTGCGGCTATTTGGGAAGCGTCGGACTGGCTGCCGAGGCGAGCGGGTTCCGTTGCGGTTTCACCAGATGCTCTGCCAAATACCGAGTGTAGCTCTCGCAAATGTCGCGGCGGCACGACAGGATCGCCATCTGCCCCTGCCGGCGTGAACAAATCAATTCGGCTGCAACCAGTTCTTTTAGGTGGTGCGAGATCGTGGCTTGCGTGATTGGGAACTCGTCCACAAGCGATTTGCAGGCGATTTCTTGTTCGCTGGCGATGCAGGTCAGAATCGCAAATCGCTGAGGGTCCGCGATCGCTTTGGAGATGCGATGAGCTTGATCATCGCTCAATTGGGTCACAGTTGGGTCCATGCCTTCTAATTTATAAGTGGCCTGCCAGCTTCACTAGAGCGCAATCGGCCAGTTCGTCGATGCGGTTTTCGTCGCCCACGACCGATCAAGGTTCGTCGCTATCAAAACGCGGCCCCATTAATCTCAAGCTCGTTGGCACTAAAACGGCGTCATTGTCGCATAAAATGCGGGAGAACAAACAATCAAGTCTCTAAAATCGCCAATGTCCGTTTTGGTGTTGGTCCTGTCGAATGCGGGTAGAAACCAAGATTTGGCACCACTTAGGGGTGTGACGGGTATCGGACGTGGCAATAATGGGGGCGAGTGACGGGGCGCCGTTCGTGGCGCCACGAAGCACTTGGCCGGCTGGCTATCCACCCCTTTGCGTCAGCTCGGTGGCGGTCGCCGCGTTGCGGCGGGAGTCCGGTTTCGTCGGTCATTGCTAAGTGGAAAACCGTGGGCTTGAGTCCTCGCGGTTGGTTGCTCGGTTTTCCAAGGACAGCTCGATAGCTTGATAGCTCGGTGGTTTGCCCCGGATTGCGTTGCGGGGACACGTTATTCGCAGCGATTCCGTTGCTGCGATCCTTCCTAATTCCAATTGAAATCTAAAATTCAAATTCTCTATCTCGGAGAAAGTTCAATGTCGCGTTTGCTTATCTGTTCGGTTCTGTTGTTTGCGGCGTCGCTGTCAAACGCATTTGCTGCCGATGCTTCTCGCGATGGGGGGCTCAAGCAAGGAGATCCGATCGGCGTTTTCTACGTCACCAAAATCGCGGGTGCCGAAGAGGACGGAGTCGATGTCGAGCAAGAGATTTGTTATCGCTGCCGTTATGGATCACGGCCGATGGTGATCGTGTTTGCACGACAAACCGATGGCAAGCTGGCTAAGTTGGTCCAGAAACTTGATGCCGCCGTGGCGGAAAACGAAGCTTCGCACCTCAGCAGCTTTGTCACGCTGCTTGGCGAAGATGCAGGCAAGTTAAAGGATTCCGCGAACGAGTTGGCTAAAGAAACGGCGGCCAAGCACATTCCGTTTGTCGTGGCAAAGGAATCTGAAACAGGACCGCTGAATTATCGATTGTCCGCCGAGGCTCCGGTCACCATTGTTGTTGCTAGCGATAGCCAAGTCGTCTCGGCGCGGACGTACGCCACTAACGAGATCGATGTCGAAGCGATCATGGCGGACGTCAAGTCCATTTTGAACTAGCCCCGGACGTTGCAGCGTCCGCCAATCGCGGCGAGTGATCGACTGGTCCGTCGCATGTTCGTCGGCTGCTTCGAAGAGATCCTGGGCTAGGACCGGAACGCACGTTTGGCGTCGTTCATAAACACGACGACGCAGCTCATCACCCCGACGGGAAACAGCAGACAGCCGAACGGAAATCCGATGCAAGGGATTGCGGCTAAGATAGCTGACGTTCTTGCGAGGACTAGATTGCGACGGAAGATCATGTGGCCTGCGCCAACCATCATCATTCCGTAGACGATCACCCACACCAGCGAAAGCCCGATGTTGATCGTCGTCATTGCCATCCTGTAGTTCTCGGCGTCCCTTTGCGTGGTCGCTATGATGTGAAGCACAATCCCAAAGCACGACAGCGCGAGCATCCCGAGTGAGAAAATTGCGATCAGCGCACCCGGGATGATGTATAGCGCTGGGTGAGGCGGCGCCGTGTGATACTGGGCTCCGGCGTAGTAAGGTGTGTGCGAAGGCCCTGGCGATACGTAGGGGTTGGGAGCGGGGCGAGGTTGCGGTGGCGTGTAAGGCCGTGGGGTGGCAACCGGACGGGACGGAGTGACGTTTTCCAGTGGCGCGAATACCGATGGCACCGATGGCGATGACACTGTCGGCACCGGAATCGACGCGGCGAAATCGTCGTCTCCAAGTGTCACCACTTCGTCTGCTGGATTCGTGGTTTTACGTGGGGTGGGGTGTGCCGGAGCGTCGGTGCTGCTCGATTTGCCCACCACGCGGATCTGTTTTTTACAGGACGCGCAGCGAATGGGTTTTCCCAATTGGTTGGCCGGGATCTGCAGCGTCGCTTTGCACACCGGGCAATGGGCGCGAACCGGAGTCAGTGCGTTTTCGGCAGCCGGTTCGGAGGTTTTGGGGGCAGCGGAGGTCGCCGGACGCTGGGATTCGTTTGGCGTTTTTGGCGGCGTGATTGTCGGCGGCGTGGCTGTCGGCGGCGGGGTGGTCGGTGAAGGCGACGGTGATTTGGTCTGCGGGGTGCTCCGCTGCGGAACCACGATGGGGCTGGGGTTGAGTTCACGCAAGATGACTTTTGCGGAAACCCAGAATCCGTCATTGCCCTCTTTGGCATCCACCTCGGCGTTGCCAAGTTGTTCCATGCGTTGGACAAAACGCGGGCGAGTGAATGGGCCTTCGACTTGGCCGTTGACCCGCAGGTAGATTCCGGTCCGTGCCAGTTCCTTGAACCGTTGCAAGATCACCGAAGACGGGTACCAATCACTGCGGCCCTGCTGAACCTCGGCTTTCTTGCCGCGATGCTCTGCCAGCCAATGACGCATCTCGACTTCCGAAAACGGACCCAGCGTCTCGTTGTCGACGCGGATTCGCCAATTCTTGTCGCCCAAGTCGTTCACAGTGTGCGTCTATTGCGGAAAGGCAGGATTTGGAAGGGAAGGAGAAAACGCGAGGGCGAACAGGGTGATTGTCTTCCCACCCCCCTATCTTAAACTCCGCAGGCCATCACGTGGAGTGTCCAGTTGCAAATCGAAGACGCCAATTTGGGGTGCCCAAAATTTAGAATAGGGGAACCTTGGGAGGCGGAAAGCGGTGAGCATTGATGGCACCGAGACCGCAGTCGATCGCCATCACGACCCCGCACAAGATCGAAGCAAGCCCTAACCAAAAATAGAGTTGATTGCTGCTTTGCACCCCTTTGATTAGCACGCTGTTTGACGGGGATTGGGGATCGTAGTAGACCGTGCAATCGGCCCCGGGTGGATACGGCTGCAGCTTTGCTTCGGCCACCGCAGGCGAGAACGAATCCTGCTTCTCGAACGACAGCGTCGTTCCGGTATAGGTGGCATTGTCAACTTTGTATTCGTAGCGAACATGCGTGGTGGCAGCCTGTTTCCGCTTTTGGATACCGCGAACGGTAAATCCGGATTCTAAGATCTTGCCCTCGGTTGGCTGCCAGTCTTCCGAGGCCGCGGCCAAGGCCATATTGTCGCTTGCTTGACTGAGTAAATAGACTCCCAGCGTGACAAAGATGCCTAAGAACGTGAGGGCGGCAACGATCAGGATCGGCGTCCCGAAACCATCTTCGAGGACCCCAAGTCTTGGCAATCGCTTCTGCGGATTGCTTTTTGTCCGCTGCGGTGCTGTGGCAAAGCTGCTTGACGGTGGACGAGCCTGCGGTGCCGCTGGTGGAGTCCAGCCTTGGGGTGTTCCAGCGGGTGGAAGATCGCCGAATACATTGTCGTTTTCAGGGGGCGGTTGAGTTCGAGGCGTTGTTGCAGTCCCGCCCAGACGCAGACGCTTCTTGCAGGACGGGCACGTCACTTCGACCGGCCCTTTAGGGCGGGCAACCGCCAGCATTTGCCCACAACTGCATTTGACGTTAATGCGGTCCGTGGGGGTTGCAGCAGGAGCGTTCTGGCGTGCAGGGACGCGGACGCGCGTGTTGCAACAAGGCGTTGTGATGATCTGGCCAGCCAGTTCTGGTTTGGCCTTAAATGTCTGCCCGCACGTGCAGCGTAGTGTTGTCATTGGACGCTCCGTCGATAGCGAGACCGATAGCGAGACAGGGCAAGCAACTTTCGTTCCCGTTGCAAAATGCGGTCAAGTCGTTTCCGCCCCTGGGGATGACAGGGATATTAAGGATATCGATGCTGGAAATTAGGTACCAGCCATCTTTGAGCGATTGGTGCCATAGCGATTGGTGCCATGCACCTTTTGGGGCCTTAGGAAGGAGTCGCAAAAAAAAAAGAGCCGAACCGGTGGCGGTTCGACTCTTTGTTTGGGCGGCGAAACGAGCTGGGTGGTGTTTCGCGTGTTCAAATTCCTGCCGTGGCGGGAATTAGCCGCGGACGATTGCACGACCGTGCTTGGTGACAACCACGTCGACGCAGTGGCCGCAGCACTCGAACTTGTAGGTCAAAATGCTGCGGTGCAAGAATCCCTTGCGGCAGTTGACCAAGGTTGGAACTTGTCCAGCACATTCGGCGGGAACGCATGCGGTGACTTCAACAGGGCAGCATGTGCGTGGATCGATGACACACCAAGTTACTTCCACTGGAGGAGCGGGGCAGCAAACAGGAGCTGGCTCGCATACAGGTGCTGGCTCGCAGCAAACTGGGGCGGGTTCGCAAACAGGAGCTGGCTCGCAGCATACCGGTTCTGCTTCGCAGACAGGTTCGCAAACGGGGGCCACTTCGCAGCAGTCGTTCTTGTGCTTGCAGCCGAAAAGGCCTGCTTGTGCGATGCTTGGAACCAGCATGCTCGATAGAGCAACAGCGCAAATCGCAATTGAAAGTCGTTTCATTGGTTTCTTTCCTAAGTAGTCGTGGACTTGTGGGTTTCTCTTGGGAAGACGCGAATACAAAGTTGTTCTCCCAGACCGTACAATCATGCCTAGTCGGGCTAGTCGCTGCAACCGGCAGAGTCAGCTCTGGTTGCCTAGTTTTTCAAGGTCTGCCCTCATGCCCGCCACACGGTCGCAATCGGCTCACTAGCGCATTGCGGGGGTGTTCGCGATGGTGCGCCCGAAGCGTTGGTGATGCCGCCCTTGCAGGGCGTTTAGGGTGCTCAGGCAGACTCTATAGGGTTTGCGATTAGCAAAGTGGGTTGAATGTCAGTCCGCTGAGCAGTTTGGGGTAGAAGTAGGTGCTTTTAGCGGGCATTCGCTCTTTGTGCAGGCTGATTGCTTCGACGTGACTCAGTTTTGCTGGCATTACCAGCGCCGCCAGCGTATAGGGTTCGTCGCTATCGCTTTCCGCTTGGCTGCCTTCGCCTCGCATCGCAGCGACCAATTCGTCGGCATCGTGAACGTAGGTTGGTTTGGGGTGGCCTTTGGATTGAAGCAGTTCGTCGATCACGAGACGGTGCAGCAGGCTGACGCCAAGTTCTCGCCAATCTTTGCTTTGATTGGCCGCGAGTGTCTCCATTTTCGCAGCGGCTCCCGGATTTGCTTTGCATAACACCCAGGTGTCATCGTTGCAGGCGTACAATCCGATCAGCCCTTGGTCGTCCGCCGATTCCATGTTGGACCACACGGTGTTGGCGGCATCGAGCCCACCGGCGACGATCTCGCAGTCAAAGCTGCCGGCAAGTCGTGCCATGATTTCGGCAGACGAAAATCGCTCGGTCCCGCGCAGCAGTCGGTGGGTGGGCAATACAATCATCCCTGGATCGCTCATGCCTACCAACATGGTCATCACAAAGTTGGCGGGATGATCGCTGGGGAGTGATCCGAGTTCCTTGCTGACCAGATCGCGATAGTTTGCTGCGGTTTCGTAGCGATGGTGACCATCGGCAACAAACATTGGTTTGTCCTGCATCAGCTCGCTGACTTTCGCAATCACGTTCGGATCCGAAACGGGCCAGAGCTGGTGTTTGACCCCGAGATGATCCACGGTTTCGATCGGCGTGATCGCGGTGGTCGCTTCATCAAGCAGCGTGATGATCGCGTTTTCAGGATCAGGGTACAGACCAAAGATTTGGCTATTGTTTTGCTTGGTGGCTTGGGTCAGTTTCAGTCGGTCGACCTTTGCCTTGGGGTGGGTTTCTTCGTGCGGGTAGATGTTGCCTTCGCCAAAGGGCTCGATGCGAACCCGTGCCATAAAGCCACGCCGGGTGTATTGATGGCCGTCAATCGTGAACTCTTGATGGTACACGTAATAGGAAGGGACTTCGTCTTGTTTCAAAACCCCTTCGCTCTTCCACTGGCTGACGAACTTGGCGGCCCGTTCGTACTTGTCGTCCTCTGAATCGCCTGGTTCGGTGCGATTTAGAATGATGCGGATCACATTGGCAGCATGTTTCTTGTAGAGCTGGTCTTGCAATTGTGGATCGATCACGTCGTAGGGAGGCGCGATCACGTCCGAGAGCGAACCGATGTGGTCCAGGTTGTAACGCAGGGCAGCAAAAGGAGCGATTTGTGGCATCGTGTGACTCGCGTTTGAAGAGGAAAACAGATCGGGGGAAACATCCGTCCGCCGCCGCTGCGGCGCAACGCTGTGAAACATTTCTTCGGGTGCCGTTGGTGCTAATCTAGCGTAGCGGAAGTCGTCAACGGCTTGTTGATTTATTGAGCCGCGACGCGTCAGCGGCCGGGTCCCACGCACGACCCGGTGCCTTACGGCCCACGGCTCACCGTTGCGATTTGCATTTGGATTAAATCAATAAGCCGTCAATGCTTTCGTTTCATCAACGAGTTCCGCTGCAAAAACGCTACACGCCGTCGGACGCTACGGCGTGTAGCGTTGATGTTACCGCACGCAAACAGGTTACCCCAGACGCCGGCTGCGTACCGCAGAGACATAAAAAAACTCGGCCGATAGGAACACGGCCGAGTTCGATGTTGATCTTCGCAGCGGTCGGGTGACCTAGTAGCGGTAGTGGTCGGGTTTGTAAGGACCTTCCACAGGCACGCCCATGTACTCAGCTTGCTCTGGCGTCAGCGTGGTTAGCTTGACACCGAGTTTGCCCAGGTGCAATCGTGCGACTTCTTCGTCAAGTGCTTTGGGCAACATGTAGACTTTGGTTTCGTACTCGCCGTGTTTAGTCCACAATTCGATTTGTGCCAAAACTTGGTTCGTGAACGAGGTGCTCATCACGAAGCTAGGATGTCCGGTGGCGCAGCCAAGGTTAACCAAGCGGCCTTTGGCGAGGACCAGGATGCTGCGACCGCTTTCTTTGAAGCTGTAACGATCAACGGCACCGATGTCCGATGGTTTGATTTCGTCTTTGGTCGCACGTCCGGCAGCCACTTCGGCTTCCAACCAAGCAACGTCGATTTCGGTATCGAAGTGACCGATGTTGCAAAGGATGGCGTCTTCGGGCATTTCCACCATGTGCTTGCCAAGGATGATGTCCTTGTTGCCAGTCGTGGTGACGTACAGGTTGCCTTCTTTGCAAGCTTCTTCCATCGTGGTGACTTCGAAGCCTTCCATTGCGGCTTGCAGTGCATTGATCGGATCGATTTCGGTCACGATCACGCGGCAGCCGTAACGTTGCAGCGAGTGAGCACAGCCCTTGCCGACATCGCCGTAGCCACAAACCACGGCAACCTTGCCCGCCAACATCACGTCGGTGGCTCGTTTGACGCCGTCGGCGAGCGATTCACGGCAACCGTACAGATTGTCGAACTTGCTCTTGGTGGCCGAGTCGTTGACGTTGATCGCAGGAACTTGCAGTTTGCCCGAACGATTCAGGACTTCCAAGCGATGCACGCCGGCGGTGGTTTCTTCGCTGATGCCGCGAATTTCGCTCAGCAGTTCAGGGAACTTGTCGTGAACCATGGCGGTCAAGTCACCGCCGTCGTCCAGGATCATGTTGATCGGTTTGCCCGACGGGAAATGCAGGGTTTGTTCGATGCACCATTCGAACTCTTGCTCGTTCATGCCTTTCCAGGCGTAAACGGGGATACCGGCGGCAGCAATCGCCGCAGCAGCGTGATCTTGGGTGCTGAAAATATTGCAGCTGCTCCAAGTCACCTCGGCACCAAGTTCGACCAGCGTTTCGATCAGAACCGCCGTTTGGATGGTCATGTGCAAGCAACCCGCAATGCGAGCACCCGAAAGTGGCTTCGTTTTGCCGTACTTTTCACGAAGTGCCATCAGACCAGGCATTTCGTTTTCGGCAAGCTGGATTTCTTTGCGGCCAAATTCAGCCAGCTTGATGTCTTTGACTTTGTAAGGAAGTCGGTTGGTTTCGACTTGGGACACAGGCATACTCCAATGTTGGGAAAGGGGATGGAATAAGCGCGTCAGAGGGGTTGCGGACCGAACACAGGGACTCCCGCTGGTTCGCAATCCCCCGAACGCACTTAGGCTCTCAGGGTGGGTGCAGGTCATCTAAACCGCACGCAAGCCCGCATGATAAACAGAAAGTCTGGTTTTCGCACGGGGCAAAGTGGGGGTTTCAAATCGCAGAAGGCAAATCAGCCCCAAGCATTTCTCGCCTGTTCGCAGAACGCGGCAATCAGCGCGGCCGATTTTTGCCCTCGTGGTGACTCGACTCCACTGGCGACATCGACGCGGCGAGCCCCCGAAACGCGGATCGCCTCGGCTACGTTCTCGGGCTGCAAACCGCCCGCTAAGACCCAGCGGACGGCGGCAAATTTCGCGGACCAGTCGCTGAGAGAGTCCCAATCCAATGATCGGCCGATTCCTCCGTGTGCCGATCCTGCGTCGGCATCGAGCAAAACCTCGCACCCGGCATCAATCCAGGGACGGACGCGGGCTTCGATTTCCGCTGCGGTCAATTTGCCCCCAGGAATTTTTACCGCTCGGATCAGCGGCAGCCCCAAATTGGCCCAAGCGGCGACGTCGGAAACCATTTCGTCGCCATGAAGCTGGATCGCGTCGAGTCCGACTCGGTCGATCACCTCGCGTATCGCGTCCGCAGGTTGATTGACAAAGACTCCGACGCGGAACAGTAGGCGATGCGCGGCGTGAGCGGATAGTTCGCGGGTGCTGGGGGACTGGGGATCGAGATAGCGAACGCTAGGGGGGAAAAAGTTTAATCCTACCGCGTCGCCCCCCGCTCGATGGACTGCATCGATGTCCGTCTTGAGTAGAACGCCGCAAATTTTAATGTGAAACACAGAAAGCCAACATCGATCCGGAACAAATGACTGGGCCAGCCGAGGTCGACTGACCGATAGATACTACACCGCAGCTCGTTCGTTTTGGAAGGTTGGCGGCACGCTTTGGAGATTGGAATGCTGACAACGAAGGTTCGACGTGTCGCAGGCCGCGACCTCCTTTTGGTGGGGATTTCCTCGTTTGTGCTTGCCATGGAAGTGATGCCGGTCGGCGGACAAGCGGAATCGGCCGACAACACGACCGCGCCGGTTGTGGTCCAGTCGATTCCTGCGGTGATTGTCCCGGTTTCAGCCGATGCGGCGGTCGCCCGCTGGCAAGCCGAAGTCGCCCAGTTCTATGCCTCACAATCGCAAGCTAGCGGGCGGCAACAAGCAGACGAGCTGCATCAGGTAGGCGATCCGAACGAGCTTGGCAAGATTGCTCGGACATCGTTCGTCACCCCGACGACGGAACAGCCCTCATCATCCAGTGCCGTCGCTCTGCCACATCAGCAAGACGCTTCAGCATTGCCTTCTGGTTCGCGGCTGCCGAATTCCGCAAGCCAGGCCGAAGGGGTGGCTTTTCAGGGCCAGTCGATTGTTTTCGCCTGTGTTTTTACCGCGGTCGTGTCGATTGTTTTTGCCGCTTGGTGTGTGGCGTTTCCGAAGCGTCAAATCTCGCCCGCGATGTGGGGGAGCCGATTTGGGGCGGCGGGCGGCGGCGGGGCAAGTCAATCCTGCGTCGTCCAGCTCGATCCGAGCTGGTTCCGTGTCAGCCAGCCGCTGCTTGTGCGAGCAAGGCAATGTTGCTTTGCCATGCTGGTCGGCGCCGCGATGTGGGTCTGCGTCAGCTAGCGGCTAAACCAATCCCGTCAAACTGCCCTCGCCGCAGTAATCGGGGTTGCCAAAGGTGTCCGTGGGATGTCCCATTGCTTCGGCGATGCTCATTAGCAATCGGTTGTGCGGTACGCGATTGAATTTCAGCGACCGACCGGTATCAAACCCGAGTCCTCCGCCGATCATTACAAACGGGATGTTGTCCCGCGTGTGCGAGTTGCCTTTGCCGAGTTCGTTGGTCCACACAATGGTGGTGTTGTCCAGCAGCGATCCGCTTCCATCCGGTTCCGGAGTTTCCGCCAATCGTTTGGCCAGGAAGGCGACTTGTTCGGCGTACCACGTGTTGATTTTGATCAGTTTTTCATACGCGGTTTCGTTCTTGTCGGGCTCGTGTGACAACCCGTGATGGCCTTCGTCGATGCCCAACCAACGCATCTTTGCATTGCCGACGCTGTTGGTGATTTGGTAAGTCGCCACGCGGGCGAAATCGGCTGCAAAGCTGTTGACCAGCAGTTCGATTTGCATTTTGGCAATTTGCGGCATGTTGTCGTTTTCGGTTTCGACATTCGCGGGCATCTCAGGAATCGCGTGCTCAACGCCAGCGTTCTTTTTCGATTGCTCGAGTTCAGTTTGTAGTTCCTTTTCCACCGAACGGACCATCGCGACATGTTCTTCGAGGATCCGCCGGTCTTCGCTGCTGATCCACTTTTCCACCCGGCGAAAATCTTCGCTCAAATCGTCCAGCACGCTGGCCAGCAATTCGCGATTTTTGCTCTGTCCGTACAGTTTGTCGAACATTTGGTAAGGGTCGCTGATCGGCGCGACCGGTTGGTTCGGCCCGGCATAGGACATTCGCGTCCAAGTGTCGGCGCGGTCTGGAACCATGACGCCGAATTCAAGCGAACCAAAACGGGTTCGTTTCTCGGGGACCGCCTGCATTTGGTTTTTCAGGTATTGGTCGATCGAGATGCCTTGGGACCAACCCGCCGGCGTGTCCGAACCGCCTTGGATGTCACCGGGAAACAATTCGACGCCGGTCAACAGACATCCGATGCCTCGCATGTGACCGTCGCCGTCGCCCTGGATCTTGTTGCACACGCCGTGCAGCGTCATCATTTGATCCTTGAATCCCGCCAACGGCTGGAGGATGCGTTTGATGTCGTAATCGCGGCCTTCCTTCTCAGGCCAAAAGTGCGCTGGGATCACCCCGTTCGGGCTGAACAGAAAAACAATGCGTTGCTTCCGAGCCGAGGTCGACGCAGCCCAACCAAGGCTTGGCAAGATAAACAGAAAATTGGCCGCCGCAGCGCTGACACCTAGCTTGGTCAAAAAATCGCGGCGAGATAGAGTCGGGTTCATCATGATTCTGCTCAGGTTTCTTGGTTGCTTGTTACAGGTTCCGTTGCCGCAGTCGCGGCGATCCACACAATCAAATCTCGGACTTTAAAGCCGCTGTTTCGGAATCGCTCGGTCAGTTCGGAAAGTTTGTCCGGGCCGTAGGCTCCGATTGGTTGTTTGACGAAGTACTCAAATGCGGCTTCCACGAAAGCGCGGTGAGCATCCTCGCTCTTCGCCAAGTAGTTTGCTAAATCACGAGCGTCCTTGAACGTGACCTTGTTTCCGTTGCGATCTTCGTAGCTGCCGCTGGCGTCGATCGGACGGTCGTTCTCGGTTTCGCGAAAACGACCGATCGCATCAAAGTTTTCTAGCGTGAAACCAAGCCCATTGATCTTTTCGTGACAGACCTGGCAATTCACTTCATTGGTTTGCAGTTCGACTCGTTGACGCGTTGTTAATTGCGGATGCAGGTCCGCGTTCAGTGGCGAAAACGCCGCGTTCGGTGGTCGCAGCACGCGGCCAAACAAGTGGCGGTACAAGAAAACGCCTCGGTGAATCGGCGATGTCGTTTGGTAGTACGCCAACTTGCTCATCAAAAGCGGGTGATTGAGTAGTCCAAGATGCGAATCGGGGACACCGGCGCTGGGCACAAGCGGGTTCGTTTCGTGCCCTTTGGCTTGGTCGTCGGCCGCGTCGGTGATGGCACTTTTGGGCTTCCATGCGTCGCCGTAGACCGCGGCAATTCGCGGGGTCGTGTAGGCCCAGTCCGCTTGAAACAGTTGTCGGTAATCGCTTGTCTCGCTCCACACAATTTCGTCGATCATGGCATGAAACGAAGCACGCAGGTCGCTGAGGACCGCTTCGTTAAAACCTGGATGTTTTGCTTCGTCTTTGCTGATGTCATCGCTGTCGGCGACTTCAAACCAATGCGTTAGAAAGTCGCGAGTCTTGGCTTGGGTGCGGTAGTCGTTGACCATCTTCCATGCGGCTTGCTCGATCGCTCGAGAATCCTCGAGTTCATTCTTTTGGATCTGTTTCAGTAGCCATTCATCTGCCGGAAGCGAATCGAATAGCACTAATGCCAAACGGTTCGCCGCCCGTTGAGAAGGTGACCGATTGGAATCGAGCAAGGGGTACAGAAAGCGAGGTGATTTCAGTGACAGCAACATCACGCGGCGAATCGCTTCAGCATCATCGTCAGTCGCATCAAGCTGTTTGTCGATGTAGACCTTGCGGGTGACATCGTCGAGCGGACCACGAAAGGCCGTACTGACGATTTCCTCGAGAAAACTTCTCAGACGAGCGCGATTCTCGTTCGGCTTCTTTCGGTTCTTTCGCTCGTAGTGAGGCCAAAGTTCTTCGGCGACAAGTTTCGAGAACTCGACGGCCGCTTGTGTCGTCGAATCGTCCCAGATGCGACTGATTTCTGTGCCTCGTTCGTAGCCGTAACTGCGGTCATCCGGTGGCAACTTGGTTTGCAGCGAAAACGCCGCTGGAAAGCTTGCCGAGATCAGCTGCCGCTGGGGAATGACGGTTTCGACTCCGCCAGGCGGGACCCAAGACAGTGACACCGACGCAGGCGGTTGTTCCGTTTTGCGTTTACGCTGGGTGTAATCGAGTTTGATGGGGTAGCCGCGACCGGCGGTCAAATGGATCCGTTTGCGGAACTCGGTGCGGCCAGCGGATTGCACATGGTTGTCGATGAAAATACGATCCGGGCTGCCGAGGTACAGTTTGCATGAGCAAGTGCTTCGCAGCACGATTTCATATTCGCCACTACGGTCGGCCATCAGCGAACCGGCCCAATGAATGTAATACTCGGCCGGGTCGATCCCTTCGCCTGGACCTTCGTGACCGAAATCGAAATCGAGAACCGCATCGGTTCGCTCAATCTTCTTGGCCTCGTTTTTCCAGTTGGGGGTGTCAAAGTAAGTGCCGCGGATTCCTCGTTCCTCGTGCTGCCAACTGCCGCCGGAAATCCGTGCATACACGTCGGCCAAACTCTGACGCAATTGGTCGCCCGTCAGACGCGACAAGGTGGTTTCAGGCGGGCGGTTCCGCAATCGCGCCGCTTCGCTATAGAAGGTTTCGAAAATGTACTTCGCAACCGCCTCGGCATCTTCTCCTTGGCATAACTCGGGATCGTCCTCGGGCATGGTTTCCGAGATGATTTCGGTCAATTGGCCGATCGAAGAATCGCCGGTCAACGCGGCGGCATATTCTGACTCGACACCCTGACCCTCGCTGCCGTGGCACCCGGCACACTGTGCTGCGTAAATGCGAGCTCCATGCGATGCCACCGCATCAGCCGACTCGGCGGCCGATGCGTTAGCGCAATACCCAACCACGCCCCACAGGGCGGCAACGACAAGGCGGCAGATCGTAGAGGAAGCAGTCACGGTGATGGGCAGAGAGGGGGGAATGTGGGGTTGGTTGCGGGTATGGGAGACACCGGATTGATCGCTGGTAGTGCAAGCGAGGTCGACCGCAGTGTCCGTTTGCAAAGTCAGGGGTGTGATCACCTAAAACCAGGGATGCGACGAAAACCAGGGATACGACGACCGGTCAGTCAACAACAGGGTGGAGATCAACAAACTTCATGCCATCGCAAACCGAACTAGGGGGACAGGTTCCAGGGGACGGGAGTTTTTCCCGAGCTCAGTGCGTGGAAGTTGAGGGTGGGGGGATTTCAGGTAGGAGTTTTATTATAGCAAGGCAAGGCAAAAAGCACACGATAAGTTTTTTCTTGACCGCCCAAACGCCTTACCTGCCCGCCGAACGCGGTTTTGGCAGGGCCTCGCTGTAGTGGAGGTTAGTTTCGCACTGCGATCCGCCGTTCTGGACCTAAACGTGTAGGTTTGCGGCCCGTTTGGGGGTGTTGTGTTCGCCTGTCGGAACCGAGTTACTTTTATTGTAAATGCTCGGAATCTCCCTGCTTGCCCGCTATCTAGGCTTGTGTGCCCCGTTCCTAGGCACGATAGCGGTATTCGTAAAACCGAAGGATAAACTTAGTGGTTGGTTCAGTGCCTTTATTTAGTGTTACAGGAAGGTGGTGGGCTGTTGTTCACGTTCTGGTCGGAATTGTCCCTAGCGGCATGCGGGATGCTTTGAAATGGCGGGTCGCACTTCTCACCCATTCAAGCGGGATTGAAACCAATGAATGTCGGACTGGATCAACAACACCGATCGACCGCGAGTGCGGAAATTCGAGTCCATTGGCTCGTTGTCGCAGGACAGTTGGCGGAAGAGGGGGGCGGCGAAGAAATCCTGGTCGATCTTTCTCAGGTCGAGCGAATCACCAGCCAAGAGCTGTCCGAGCTGATCCGCTTGCAATTGCTGGTCCGCAAAGGTGGCCGGAAATTGGTGCTCGAAAATGCCGACGAAAATCTGCGTAGCATTTTTGAATTGACCCGCTTAACTCGATTGATCGAGATGCGATAAGGGGCGGCGAGACGCATCTCGGTTCTCGCTAAAGCATCTCGGTTCTCACTCGAACATAGTGCTCGCTGAAAACATCGTTCACGCCAAATACCTATTCGCCGCCACCCTGATCGGGTCGTTGCAAGGATTCGCATGGCCCCGGTCAGGTTGGTTAGTTCGCCGCAGAAAGCTTGATGGAGTAGCTGCCCGAATTGTCGCTTCGCTGGGCCACGTCATCGTTGATTTGTAGCACGATCCAGCTTTCAACCGTGGTTTGCAGTTCGATGGCGTCGTTGACCGGAACGACTTCGAGCGGATCGCAGCGGGGTTGGCTTGTCTGTCGAAGCGGCACCAAGCAAGCGAGTAGCTGTCCAAGCGGGCGTCCGTTGACGTATTGGATCGTGACCCCGTTGGCTTCGCTTTGCCAGTCTTTGTCGCGTTTTGCGATCACGCATCGCCCTTGGGCTGAAATGTTGAAACGAGTTCCGGCGGGAACGCGGACACCGAGTGATTGCCAACCTTTGGCGGCAGCGATGTCCTGCAAAATCGGTTGTCCGTTCCATTGCGGATCATCCACTGCCAACTCGACGCGTTCACGTTCCCAATCGAATCCGTAGTCCAATTCGTGACACATCAATCGCCAACGGGCGATCACCGCAGGCCACTGGGGCAGCAGTCGCTGGTAGATTTGGCGAGTGAAATGGGTGCTGCTGTCGCGGCCGCTGCGTGCCGCGGCGATAAACACGTCACGATATTCATCGTACTCGGACAACAACATCGCGGCCGCCCAGCACCAACCGTAACGCTCGGCGTCGCCGTTTAAATTGACGGGGTATCGCATCACCGTTTCGAGTGTGGGGATGCTGCCTTCTTCGCGTCGTTGTCGGATCAATTTCAGCCGCCCCCAATAAGGAACCGATTCGCGGTCCACGGGAAGCTGGTTGATTTGGGTGGTCGCGCCGGAACCGGAGTGCGTGGAGAGTAATTCCGCCGTTCCTTCCATGAACCACGAAGGGCCGGCCCCGCCAAATTGTTCAGCAGCCAACGCGTGGACCCCCTCGTGCAGCAGCAGATGCCGGGTGTAGTAATCGCTTGGCTGTTTCATGATCCACAGCGAATTCCCTAACGCATAACCCTGATTGAAATCGGGAACTCGAGGATCGATCAGACCTGCACGCAAGAAAGGCGTCTTGTCTTGCATCACAAACGCCTTCACACTCCATGAATCGAGGGCGTGTTCGGGCAGTCCCCAAAACGCACGCCATTGGTCAACCGCCGTATCAAACGATCGGACCCATTGGTCGATCTCGGATTCGGACGCGACATCCGAGGTGATTTCGATATGTTGACCTCTCGCTTTACGAAAGTCGTCTGCGCCGGTGGCGTCAGCCATCCCGCTGAAAAGCACCCCTACCGCCAACCCGATTTGAAATAGTGTTCCATTCATACGCTCAGTTTACTTCGTTTCTGGTTCTTTGTTCAGCACTGCTGGGGGCGAGCGGTTGTGTCCAACGCGCCGAAAGCGATGTGGTGGTTTATTCGGCACTTGATGAAGAGTTTGCCGCCCCAATCTTGGATGCGTTCGAGCGTTCGACGGATCACGAGACCACGGTGATTCGCAAGTTCGATGTCGAGTCCACCAAGACGGTGGGGCTGGTCAGCCGGATCATTGCCGAGAAAGACGCGCCGGTGTGTGATTTGTTTTGGAACAATGAAATCATGCATACCGTGCGACTGCAGAAGTTAGGGCTGCTCGAGAAACGATCTTGGAATGTCGATTCCCAGTGGCCCTCGGACATGATCGCCAGCGATGGGACGTGGTGTGGATTCGCCGCTCGGGCTCGAGTGTTGCTGGTGAACACCGATCAGATCAAAGATCCGAGTGAGTATCCTGATTCGGTTGCCGATCTGGCCGACCCAAAATGGAAGGGGCGATGTGCGATGGCCCGGCCGTTGTTCGGCACCACGGCAACCCATTTTGCGGTGCTGCGTGAAATTCAGGGGCGTGAAGCGACGCTCGAGCAGTTGACTCAAATTCGTGACAATGCAGTGATCGTTTCGGGCAATAAGCAAGTTGCCCAAGCCGTCTCGGCAGGCACGGTCGCTTGGGGGTTAACCGATACCGATGATGCGGTGATCGAACGCGACTTGGGCCGCTCGGTGGCAATCGTTTATCCCGATCAAGCCTCGGACCAGCCTGGGACGCTGCGAATCCCCAATACGATCGCGGTGCTAAAGAACGCGCCGCACGCGGTCGCCGCCGGAATGCTTGCGGATTATTTGGTTCGCCCCGAAACCGAAGATCGCTTGGCGATGGGCGACAGCAGCCAATTGCCCCTGTTTCGCGACAGCAAATTTCCGCCACGGGTGTTGCCTGAGACACCGGTGCGGTGGATGCAGGCGAATTTCGAGACCGCCGCAGACGATTGGGAATCGTGGGCCAGCGAGCTGAACGAATTAGGTTTGGGCAAATAATCAGATAAGCATTTCGCTACGCAACAAAAGCCACTCGGTTGGGGCCAAAGTAGATGGCCTTGGCCTAGCGGATGGCGGTTCAATGGACCAGCGAAGCGGTCCGTAGCGTTTCGCCCTCGAGCCGAATTCGGTCTCCGCTCGGGCCCGCCAGCCGCTGCAAATGAGGGCGGCGGACCATTTGCAGGCAGGACGTTTCGCTGGCATCCGCTGCGTTTTCCATCTGCAGGTCTGCCGACGTTCCCCAAGCTCGCAGACGACGCAGCAACTCGGCTGCGATCGGTTCCGACTTGCTCTCGGCCCGTGCTGCAACAACCGAGTGATCTTCGCTCAGTTCCAACAATCGCTGCATGTCCTCGATGCGAATCGATGCATCGGATTCCTGGATGAACACCAATTCGCCCGTGGCTCGTTCGAGTCCGGTTTGCCCGGCCGCTTCCAAGCCACGCGGCCGACAATGACGCACCACGCGGACGATCGGGCATGCCCGTTGCAATTTGTCGAGCACCTCGGGGGTCGCATCGCGGCTGCCATCATCGACAACCACAATCTCCACCACTTCACACGTTAGTTTCGCTAATCCAGCGATCACGTGTTCGACTCGGGTGACGATCCGATTTTCACCATCGCGGACCACAAGGACGACGGATAGCTTGGAGGGGGTAGGCATGATGCATCAAACTCCGGTCCTGTAAATCGGTGTGCGGGGAAAGCCACCGCCAACGAATTGGCTGCCAGCGAATTGGCAATCCGCAAGATTGCGACCTGACACGATCGAGCGACTGCACTAGGCACTGAATCACCGTCGACGGCTCACGCCGTTGAGGCCCCTTTACCGCTGGGGGGTGACGGGGTGGTCGCCGACAATGTCGATCCTGGCTTCCGCTGTCCTAGTGATTTTCGGCAGCCCACTGCAGCGGAATACAAGTGAGCGGGCATTAATCCGAATTTTCCAGTCGTTCCGCTGCTGCGGGTTCGCTCTATAATGCCCATTGTCTTTGCTGCCTCATGCCGACTGGCTATTTTGTCAAACGGCTCACCGCTTACGCCTTTTTTTAAAAACGATACCGATTCGCCATGTCCACCGACGATTCTGTGATTCCCGATTTCAGCCGTGGTGCCAACGGGCTGTTGCCGGCGATCGCCCAAGACGCTGCCAGCAATCGTGTGTTGATGATGGCATGGATGAATGAAGAAGCTTGGCAGGAAACGCTGCAAACGGGCTGCGCGGTCTATTTCAGCCGCAGTCGCAATCAACTGTGGCGAAAAGGCGAAACCAGCGGTCACCAGCAACGGGTTGTCGAAATTCGCGTGGATTGCGACGCCGATACGATCCTTTTGAAAGTGCAGCAGAAGGGGGCAGCGTGTCACGAAGGTTTCCAAAGCTGTTTCTTTCGCACGGTCGCGGCTGACGGGACCGCGGTGGTCGCTGACGAGCGTCTGGTCGACCCCGACTCGGTTTACGGAAAAAAGCCTTCTTGAAAATGCGAGCCGCAGACGCGTTGGAAAGCGTACGCGAACCGGGTACGCTTTGCTATTTGAACGACGTCATGTCGATTCGCCATTCCCAATCCATCTTTCGATCCAGCCCCTTCCCGAACCAACACCCGGAGTTTTCAATCAGATGAGTGCCGAAGTAAAACTAAAAGAACTCGGAATCGAACTGCCCACACCTCCCAAACCTGTTGGTGTCTACAAGCCAATCGTGATCGCAGGAAACATGGCCTATTTGTCAGGACATGGACCGCTGAAGCCCAACAAATCGTTGATCACCGGACGGCTCGGGTTGGATATGGATGTCGAAGCCGGTTACGACGCAGCTCGTTTGACCGGGCTGGGTATGTTGGCAACCCTGAAAACTCATCTGGGTAGCCTTGATAAGGTCACTCGGTTGGTCAAATTGCTCGGATTGGTTCGCTGTACCGATGGGTTCGACAAGCAGCCTGCGGTGATCAACGGTTGTAGCGAACTGTTCCGCGACGTGTTCGGCGAAGACGCCGGCGTGGCCGCGCGAAGCGCCCTGGGGACTAACGCATTGCCTGGTGGAATCGCCGTGGAAATCGAAGCCATCTTCGAAGTCCAAGTCTAAGCGACATCCAAGACGAAACAGCGAAGGATAGTGGACGAGGCAACGAGTCCGTTCATTCGTCAGCTCAGGGGGACTCGTTGCCTCGTCCACTACCTCAAGGGTCAAGCCTGAGTGATGCACTGGGCGGTGGTCCCGTGATTGGTCCCGTGATTGGTCCCGTGATTGGTCCCGTGATTTCGCAACCGGTTTGACATCGGTTTATAATGGACCCAGGGCACACACACCGTGGATGCCCCTTAGCAACATGAGATTAGGCTGGCCTCGTGATCCAATGCTTGTGGCAAAATGACTGAGCGGACGAACGTACAATCGCAACCGTCCACGTTCCCTCCGCTGGTTGATCGTGCCATCGTGATCACCGGACCCACGGCATCAGGCAAAAGTTCGGTCGCGATTCAATTGGCTCGGATCACCGGCGGCGAAGTGTTGTCGCTCGATTCGGTGGCCGTGTACCGCGACATGGACATCGGCAGCGCGAAACCGACGCGTGAAGATCGCGAGACGGTGCCGCATCACCTGATTGATTTGGTCGATCCCTCGGATGAGTTCAGCG
The DNA here is from genome assembly GCF_039545035.1 of Novipirellula caenicola. NCBI lineage: Bacteria > Pseudomonadati > Planctomycetota > Planctomycetia > Pirellulales > Pirellulaceae > Novipirellula > Novipirellula caenicola. The sequence continues at coordinate 32,891 of NZ_BAABRO010000029.1, read as the reverse complement.
TGGCTTGCTACTTGCAGTCCGCCCACGCGATCGTCGACCGGCTCGCGGCCGAGGGGAAGCCTGCGATCTTTGTCGGAGGCACTCCGATGTTCCTCAAAGGCGTGCTACGAGGATTCGATCCAGGCCCGCCCGCCGACGAGGCGTTTCGCCAATCGGTCGCCGAAGACGTCGAGCGATTTGGAGTTGCAGCGCTGCGAAAACGGTTGCAGCAAGTGGACCCGTTGGCCGCCCATCGCATTGATCCGGGAGACGTGCGGCGAATGATCCGCGCACTCGAAGTGGCTTACCATACCGGGCAACCGCTGAGCCATCGACAGCTTCAATTTGATCAGGTGCGTGACGCATCCGACTGCAACGTGTTCCGGTTGGGCTGGGATCGTAAACAGTTGCACGACCGGATCAACCGCCGGGTCGAGCAGATGTTCGCCAGTGGTTTGGTGGACGAAGTCGCTGGTTTGATCGAAAAATACGGAGAACTCTCTCGCACCGCAGCCCAGGCGGTCGGCTATCGCGAGCTGCTCGAGTGTTTGTCGCAGCACGGCGACCTGGAGACGACAAAACAAGAGATCGCCGCCCACACGCGTCAAATGGCGCGGCGCCAAGAAACATGGTTCCGGTCGTTTGCCGAAATTCGCACGGTCGAAGTCGGCGAACCGCTTGATCCAACATCCATCGCCCAGCAGATCCATCGCCAATTGGTCGAACCGCCGCGTCGCTAGTCCGGTTCGCCGCCCACCGCTTGCAACACGTCGGCAAATGGCATTTCGCTACAGACTCCAAAATGCGGTTCACGCGTCATCCGTGACCGAATCATCGCAGGAGTCGATAGCCCGCACAAGAATTTTGCTCGTTGTCGTGCGGTGACCATGCGGTCTGGATATTTAGCGATCATCTCGTCAACGATCCTCGCGGCCGAACCGCCCAGCGATCGCGAGGATGGCTGCGGGATCTCAAACGGTCCTTCGCCAAGACAATAGCTGCAGTGGCCGCAATCCTGTTTCATCTCGTCGCCAAAGTGGGCCGCCAACGTCGCGGCTTGGCAGGACCTCGCAGCAGCCAATTGCAACACTGCGTCAAGCCGGTTCACCTCGCTGGTTTCACGCTGCACCATTTGCTCGGTCAATTTGTCGGCTAGCCGCTTCGCATTCTTGGGCTCTTTGATCCATCGGTAACCGTGAACCAGATCGCTGGCTTTGACCTCGATCCAACCTTGTTCGGCCATCCACTGGATTGCCGATACAATCGATTTGCGATCGGTTTGCAAGCGATCGGCCGCCAAGGTGACATTTAACAAGAACCATGTTCGGCCTTTGGTTAATTGCGACAACACCGCGGAAATGAAGGGCCGCTGCGGAGCATCAACCTGTTTCAAGATCGATTTGAAATCGAGAATCGGATGGATCTTGTACTTTTCATAGCGAGGTGACGTCGCTTGTAAATAGCCATCCAGTTCTAAGTACGTCAGCAACGTACGGACGACTGAAATTCGAATGTCAGACTCGGCGGACAAGCGATATTGTGAGACAAAGAATTCGTCGCGATTGCCTCGCAGCAGCTCGATCATTTGCCGCACGCCGGATCGCGAAGGCGTATCGCCGTAGACAAAGTTATCGATCGTCACTCGGTCCTCGGGGACGAGGATCAATTCACACAGTGATTCTTTTCCATCGCGGCCGGCACGCCCGATCTCTTGCGCGTAGGCCTCTAGCGATTTGGGCGGATGGAAGTGATAGACGTAGCGAATGTTCGACTTGTCGATGCCCATCCCGAACGCGATTGTGGCAACCACCACGTCCTTCTTCGACTTTTGAAACGCATGTTGCACCTCCATTCGCCGGTTGATCTCCATGCCGGCGTGGTAGGCGGTGGCGGTGATGCCGTCATCGCAAAGCCGCTGAGCGATGTCTTCGGCGGCGCGTTGGGTGGTGACATAGACCAACGTGGCGCCGGCGGGCCGCGAAGCGATCTGCGAACGCAGATGGGGGTATTGCTCTTGGCTGCTCAAAACGATGCTTCGCAAATGCAGGTTCCGGCGGTGGAACGGCGTTCGAATCGCATCCTTGCGGGCGATCCCGAACGCTTTGCGGATATCGGCCAAGACCGTCGGCGTTGCGGTGGCGGTCAACGCGAGCACGCGTTGCGCCGAAAATCGCCGCGTCAAATCCGCCAATTTCAGATAGTCGGGGCGAAAATTGTGCCCCCATTGGCTGATGCAGTGCGCCTCGTCGATGGCAAATAGCGAGATGTCGAGCGTGGATAACGACGCAATGAATTGCTCGTTGAAAAAACGCTCGGGGGCGACGTACAACAATTTGAAATGCCCGTCGCGGATGCGTCGCATGCAATCACGAAACTCGGTTGGCGTTTGTGTCGAATCGAGCCGAATCGCGCCAATCCCTCGTTTTTCCAGCGAATCACACTGGTCCTTCATCAACGCGATCAGCGGTGATACCACCACCGTGATGCCAGGAAACAGCAGGCTTGGTAATTGATAGCACAGACTTTTGCCGCCGCCGGTGGGAAACACCGCCGCCACGCTGCGGCCTTGCAGCAGCCGCTGAATGACCGCCCGTTGCCCACGTCGAAACGAGCGAAGTTGGAAACGTTCACGCAGCACTTCGCGTGGGTCGATTGCTTCCAAATCCAACGATTTGGAAGCGTTCGTCGCTAAGTCCTCAGTTTCCATTCCCTCTTCCACGTTCGATCCCCGTCAATCACGGGTATCGTAATCGTGGTGATCGTAGCAGAAACAGGGGGCTTGATCAGAACAGCGTCGATTCGGACAACAGATCCACCAGCGCCAAATCGTTCGCCTTGTCTCGATCATCAAACTCACCTTGGGCCGCCACCGATGGCGATGCGATGAATTCGGGTTGAGCCGAAGCCGTTCGCAGTTTTAGTCCATTGATCACTAGCAGCGCATCCAACGCGGTAACGAAGTTGTCGCCGTTGACATCGACAAAACCGTTGAACGAACTTGGGATCGTGGTGATCGGGCCGGTACCGTTGAGATTGATAAAGTTGATAACGCGAAGCGCGTCATTGGTGGTGACATTGCCGTTGTCGTCCACATCCAGTGGATCAGCTTGTTTGTTAAACGGCGTTTGTCCCAATCCGACGTCGATGGTGAACGAGAACGTGCTGAACAAGTTAATCAAACCGGCTTCGAAAGCGCGGATCGTAAGCGGGTAACTTCCCACCATCGCCGGCGATGGAGTTCCGCTAAAGGTTTGCGTGGCCGCATCGAATCGCAACCAAGGTGGCAGGAATCCATCGTTGTCGAATACGGTGACCGTGAACGAACCTCCCTCGGGATCCGAGACAAAATCAGGAGGCAATTGGAAGTGGAACCGTTTACCGCTTTCGGCGTTGGGAATATTCAGCGTGGTCGTGAATACCGGAGGCTCATTGACGTTATTGACATGCACCTCGATGGTCTTGGTCTGCACGCCGCCTTGGGTGTCGACGGCACGAATTTCGAGTGTCAGATCGGGCGTGGTTTCGGCGTCAAATTCAGCACCCGCCGCTACGCTTAGGGTCCCGGTATTAGGGTTAATGACAAACAATCCCTCCGCGGTTCCGCCGCTGATCGACAGCGTGACAGAATCGCCTCGGTCGGCGTCACTGAAACGAATCACAGCGACCTCGTCGCCTGGTTGGGCCGCTTCGGAAACATTGAACTGATTCGTCAGAATCACCGGGGCATCATTGCGGTCCAAAACTCGGACTCGAAGCGTTTGACGAAGCGTTGCGCTTTCGCCACTGGTGTCGGTGATATCGAATTGCACTTCCAGCACTCGCCGCGTTTCGTAGTCGAGGTTCGCATTTTCCGCGACACGCAGTTCGCCACTTGCGGGATCAAACACAAAGTTCGCCGCAGCATCCGAAGGAACCATCGCGATCTCGTGAATCTCGGCAGCCCCTTCGGGATCGACCACCGACAAAACGGTTACCAGTGCGTTCGCTTCGGCGTCCTCAGGCAGGTCCACGCTATTGAGGTTCAGCGTGGCCGATTCGTTGGTGTCGGTGATCTCGATATTCATCGTGGTTCGTGTCGACAGCGGCGGAGTGCCGTTGTCGGCGACAAGGATATCGAGCGTGTAGCTGGGATTCGTCTCGAAATCGAGTTTCGTCGATTCGAGCACAAACAGTTCGCCACCGCGAGTCAACCGGAACAACCCTGATCCCGATCCACCCGTGATTTCGAATCGGTGCGTTTGGCCAATGTCCGAATCGTTGACAAGCAACCTCGCGATTTGGCCTGTCGTGTTTTCTGGAATCGAAAGCGACGTGGTGCGAAGCTGCGGGGCGTCGTTTTCGTCCTCGATGACAATCTGCTTGGTGAAGGTCGTCACCGCGGGTGGGACCGCGCTGTCACTGACCTCGAGATCCAACGTCAGCACACTGGCGGTTTCAAAGTCGAGTACTGCCGAGTCTTTGAGCCGGACGACTCCGGTGGTGGGATGCACGTCAAGGATCGATGCGGCGGTGCCTCCGGTAACCGTAAACGTCAACGTTTGATTGCGTGCCGTGTCCGGTTCGACCGCTTCGATCACACCGACCTCCTCGCCTGGGGTCGAGCCTTCGGGGATCAACAGTGGTTCGCGATTCACGACCGGTGGTTCGTTGACATCCTCAACGGTCAACACCACACGTGTGATCGCCGATGCGTTTAACGAATCGGTGACCAAGACGCTGAAGCGGACTTCGGGGTTGGTTTCAAAATCGGGGTGAGCCCCCGCGGCAAAGCTCAGCTCGCCGGTCAACGGGTGAATGACCACACCAATGTCCTCGCCGTTGGCATTGGTGTTGTTCAGAAGCGAATATCGAAGTTCCTGGCCATCGATGTCGCTGGCGACGATCGTACCGAAGACTTCTCCGGATGCGATGTCCTCTTGGATGGTGAATCGGGTTTCGTTTTGCACCGTTGGCGCAGAATTGCCACGGACGTCATCGATGAATTCAAAGTTCTCGTACCGAGTCACTTCGATCGGTTTGGGCGCCGCGCCGACCAACGGTGTGGTTCCCGAAGTGCCGGCGACCGTGACGTCGTAAGAGCCGGGGAACAGATTGGTGATCTCGTAAACCCCGTTTTCATCGGTCACGTCAAACGGTTCGCTTTGGGTGTAGACGAAACGGTCGAAACGTCCAAAGGAGGTGCCGCCTTGGAAGTTATCGCTGTAAGCAAGTGCGTAGGCAATCTCTTCGGTCGGGAACGATAACGAAATCGTCTGCCGCGCGCTGCTGATCAGCCGGTCGCTGCGGACGAAACCAAGTAACTGTCCTGCCGCGTTGTAGGCTTCGAGCCGGCCGTACGTCACGCTCAAGGACGAATCGTTTGCAATTGCATCAATGGCGATGGCGGAAGCAGGGCGAAAGAAATCGAAACGAAGACGGCTGCTGCTGGTGAACCAATCAATCCCACCGCGAGCAAAAATACGGTTTTGTAGCGTAATCGGGAAATTGTATTGGTTTTCCGAGGTTACGTTGTCGTCAAAGTTGTCGCCAAAAGTCACTTCGCTGATCGAAACACCAGGGGCCGCGTGCAGCAGATTCTTTTCGGTCACGACCCCAGTGATCGGATCACGCGTGATCAAGTCATCGGGTTCAACGACATGGGTTAATACATCAAGCGTGCCGTTTTGGTTGGTATCGGCAAATACGGTCAAGCCCGCCGCAGGGACCGGATCGCGTGACGGACCATCGCCTTGCGGAGGAGTTTCGAACAAGGTTCCGCGAACCCCGCCGACAAAGTTGCTGGTGCCCAGATGGTCAAGTGGCAAACCTTGGAACTGCACCGGCGACGGAGGGCCAAAGAAGCCCGAGACGAGGCTTAGGTTGGTTGAAGAGCCTTGGGTTGGGCCTGAAACCCAGTCGTCAATTTCGCTGCCAATCGAATCGCCAATTCGGCCTGCGTATCCAGCGCCACTGCTGAACACAATGGGAACACCTGGTCGTGTGGTGATTCGCGAGGTCCCCACACCTCGGTCCACAAACACGATATTTCCGTAAGCAAGGTCGGGGCCGCCGACAAAATTGTGGATCGAAATCGAGTCAAATGTTCTCCACCCGGCCGCGACACCGTCATCATCAATGAAGCCATCGTCGTTTAAATCGATATCATCCGCGATCGTCGGAGCGACGTCGCTTTGGACCAGCATGTATGTCCAGCCGCCGATTGATGAAAATGCAGCCGAGTCACTGGTGTGAATCCCTCCGGGCAGTCCCGAAAAATTGGTTGTAGTCGATTGCAACACCGCCGAATCAGGATCGATGTCGTAGTTATTGCCTGACGTGATAATCGTGAGGAAACCGTTGTCACCGAGCGGCTGATTGCTCAGATCGAAAACTTGAGCCACTTCACCCTCATCCAAGAAATCCTCTTGGACAATCACAAAGTAGGTGTTGTCACCAATTCGGCCCCCCTTGGGGCCTCGTAACTCGATGTAGGGATTCGTGCCGCCATAGAATTCGTTGATCACCAATTCGCCAGGGCGGACCTCGGGCTCGATCCGAGCCGTAATGGTTGACGCAGGCAAATTGACCCAAGCGGGATCCGAAAGCGTCGCATCGACCGAGATCACGATATCGGTCGCCCCCAGCGGAGCGGAATCGACCAAATCCAGTGCGACCGTTTGCGGGGTTTGCCAATTATCAGGCGTAAACACCAAGCTGGGCGTGACCGGCGATAGCTGCAGCGGGTTGGTGGTGATGTTGATCACCACATCGGTCGCAGGCCGCGTGTCCAGTGTGACCAGAAATTCGTCACGCCGGACCGACGATGAAAACACCGTTTCGAAATCGGTTTCGGTCACCGTCACGCCGATGATCGCGTTGGTCAACGCGAAATCAGCGGTGATTGCGGCGCGATCGGTGACCGTGACACGATGGGCAACATCGCCAAGTCGCGAGTAGAACAACGCCTCGGACGGCACCGCTTCGGATGCCGAGAAACCAGCAGTGACTTGCCCGGTGTCGGGATTGACAAACACGGCGGCACGTTGCCCTGCGCTGCTTTGATCGAACATCACAAATTGAGTGCCGTTGAACGACAACGAAAAACTGTCAAGCGCTCGTGAGGTGGTGCCAAGCAGTTGACCATTGCCGAGCAAATCGAATGCAAAGAAACGATCGTTTGTATTATCGAATCCCACAATGCGATTCTTGACCGAGTCGAAGGTCAAATCGCTGACGTTTCCCAGTCCGGCAAGCGAGTTGCCGACCGGGACCAACACGCCGTTGGTGCGATCAAAAATGGCGAGTTGCTGTTCACTCGGGGCGGTCACGCTGCGAGTGACCGTGTAGATCGTGTCGCTCGATGCATCGTAGGCAAGCCCAGCGGCAATCTGGTTGGCCAACGCCGCGACCAGCCGCTCTTGGCCGGTAATCGGGTCGATTGTATAGATCGAATCGGTGACAAAATTAGACCCGTAGAACGTGCCGTCGTTGGTCCGAATCAAACCGTAGATCGACCGAGTCGATGGGGTCCCAATTCGATGGACGGTCCCATCCAAGGACATCTCAAATAGTTGAGTCTTGTCGCTGTTGGCCGGATACGCGGTGCCAAAGTACGCGTTCGGCGACGATTGGTAAAAACCACGCGGAATCACTTGGCGAATCGCGTATTCGCCGACCGGAATATCTGTGAACGCATAACGCCCGACATCGTCGGTGGTTTGTGTGAGTTCACCTAGATCGAATTGGCCATTGTTGTTTGCATCAATGTAGATCTCGATGCCACCTAAATTGTCCTCACTGGTTTCTTGAATCCCATTTTCGTTGGCATCAAACCACACTTGGCCTTCGATCGTGCCTGCCGGTGGTGGTGGCGGCGGCGGAGCGAGACCGAAGTCAAATCCCGAAACACTGTCGGCTGCCGCCAAATTCACGCGGTGAGCAATGTTGCCTCCCCGGGAATACATCAACGCTTCGGACCCAAGCGTGGTGGAGGCATTAAAGCCACTGGAAACCGCGCCGGTATCGGGATTGACGATCAACACCGCCTGCTTGTTGGCATCGGCATTGTCAAACATGACAAACTCGGTCCCGTTGAAAGCCAACGAGAAACTGTCAATCGGTTGCTGCGCCGTGGCAAACAGTTGTCCAGTGCCACTGAGATCAAACGCCAGGAATCGATCATTTGCGTTGTCAAAGCCGACCACGCGGCGATTGACGGTGTCGAAGGTCAAATCGCTTACGCCGCCCGGCAAATCAAGACCGCTGGTCGAAACCTCGGTCAGCGTACCATTGACGCGGTCCAGTGTATGCAGCGTGCGAATGCTGGTGGACCCCGAGGTAAGCGACAGCGTGTAGATCGTGTCGGTCAAAGGGTCGTAGGCAAGTCCGGCGGAACCGGCCGACCCCGCGGGCGAGATCAACGTTTCGCTGCCGGTTTGCGGGTCAATGCGATAGAAGCCGGCACCGCCTTGGAATCCCGCTCCATAGAACTCGCCGTCATTGGTGCGGATCAACGCTCGCATCGACGTCGATTGTGGAGCCCCGAGCAAAAACACGTCGCCGTTGTCGCTCATCTGATACAGCTGAGTCGTTCCCAGTGGCGTGTTGGAAAACGTGGTGCCGAAATAGGCACCCGGGCTGGTTTGCCGTACGTTGCCCGAGTCGATCCGAATCGAGTGCGTCCCCGCAGCAAGGTTGTCGAATTGGTATTGCCCCAGAGCATCGGTTTGTACCGCGACTTCCGTCGCATCGAATTGGCTGTTGTCGTTCGCATCGACGTAAACGCGAACATTGGGCACAGCGACTTCGGCCGCGTCGTGGATACCATCGCCGTTATCGTCCTGGAAAACCTCGCCCGCCAGAACCGCCAGCAGTTGCCGGGATTCCAATCTTTCTAAAATTCGTCGGCGACGTCGGGGCCGCTGTGATCGTTGATTACTGCGAGCAAATCGATTTCGAGGATTAGGCATGGCAATGAACGTTAAGTAGAAAGGGATGAATAGAAGGAGAGTGTATCACCAATTCAGCGAGGTGATTGTGTGGCCATCGCGAGCTAGGAGGAACGGAGCGAGGGTCGTTCTCGAAACGAGAACGACCCCTTAGAATAAGTATGCCCGTCGTTGGGAACAACTAAAATCATGAGGAATCGGTAAGAGAAGGGCAGAGCGGGAATTCCCTCTTCGAATCACCACGCCGGGATTTGGCTCTCTATCTTATCGCGATCTTGTGGTGTCTGCAGTTTTTGGCATTGTGTTTTTGAAGTCATGGAATCGGGGTCGGGATGAACTTTGCAGCGAATTTCACTGCCATCGATTTTGAAACGGCGACCCACCGATCCGACAGTGCCTGTCAACTTGCCGGCGTCGTGGTTCGGGACGGTGTCGTGGTCGATTCCAAAGTCTGGCTGATCCGCCCCAAGCCGTTTTACTTTAGCCCGGCGAACATTCAGATTCACGGGATTTCTCCGGACCAGGTCCGTGATCAACCCGAGTTCGGCGAGCTTTGGCCCGAGGTCGCCGCGTTCCTGAAACTCACTGCGGATGATCACGACGACGAATCGGCCAGCGGTCCCGAATGCCTTGTCGCCCACAATGCCAGCTTTGATATCGGGGTGTTGATGGGATGTTTGCATACGCATCGCATTCCGGTGCCTGATCTTCAGTACACCTGTACCCGAGCAATCGCTCGCCAAGTTTGGCCTAGTCGACCGCGATTTGGGCTCAAACCGTTGGCCGATTGGTTGGGGATCCGGTTTCGGCACCACGATGCGCTCGAAGATTCGCAGGTCTGTGCCAAAATTTTGCTGGCGGCCGGGATCCAAGCCGGCGCTGGGACGCTCGAGGAACTCGAACAGCGGACCAAGCTTTCTCGCGGCGTCGCTGGGGCGTGGGGAAAACGCGGCCCATCGAAATCTCATTTTCGCCGCCCCAAACGCAGTTCGACGGGTTCGGCCTCGCGAACCGAATCCCGCATCGCTGAAAACACTGCGGTCCAGGCTCAATTGAAACAGCAGTGGGATTTGCAGCGTTTGTTCGTGCGAGCCGAGTTCATTCGGCCGCTGGCCGGACAGCGAGTGGTCTTCACCGGCCATCTCCGCCAACTCTCTCGCGAGGATGCCGAGTCGCTGGCGATTCGTTTGGGCGGCACCTGCCAAAGCTCGGTGACTCGCGAAACCGACCTGCTGGTCGTCGGCCAGACCGACCAACGGACAATCCAATCAGGCCGTACAATTAGCACTAAGGAACAGGCGGCACGTGAGGTCCAGGCTGCCGGAGGAGGGATTCGGATCGTCAGCGAACATGAATTTTTGGGCTTTGTCGTCGCTCCGACATAAACATTTTGGGGTTTTTGCCGACTATCTTTACAGGTGACCTATGCTTTCGAGTGACTGTATTTCCAGCCCAAAGCGTTATCACCTTGGAATGAATTTGTGACCCGTGTACTCCTGACGGCATTCGAGCCCTACGATCGATGGACTGAAAACTCGAGTTGGTTGGCGCTGATCGAACTGACTCAGTGGTATGACGGCCAGGCGGATTTAACGACGCGGCGTTATCCCGTCGATCTAACGCAGATGAGCGTGCAATTAAAAAAGGATTTGCAAGACGACTACGACATCGCCATCCACCTTGGCCAAGCGCCCGGTGCGACGCTGATCAAGCTTGAAGCGATCGGATTGAACGTTCGCAGCGATGGAACCCCGCTACTAAAAGACGCGCCAGCCGCCTACCAATCCGCTCTGCCCTTGCCGCGGTGCCGTGACGCATTGGTCGAAGCCGGCATCCCGTGCGAAGTCTCGCATCACGCAGGCACCTACTTGTGTAACGCCGCGTTGTACTTGAGCCAACACTACTCGCACTCGTTTGCGATGAAGACGCAAAGTGTCTTTGTGCATCTACCGCTCTCACCCGCGCAAGCCGCTCGCGACGTCGATCGCTTGCCCAGCATGAGCACCCCCATGGTCAGCGCCGCACTGGCCATGATCATCAAAGAGATGAGCGGCCAGTAAAGCTGCTTGCGATTCGGGTTGTAGCTTCCTTCGGGCCAGCCACAGCGTGGCGAAAATCGGCAACGGCTTGTTGATTTGCTGAGCCGCGACGCGTCAGCGGCCGGGGTCCATGCGCTACCCGGTGCCTTACGGCCCACGACTCACTGTTGCAATTTGCAATTGGATTAAATCATCAAATCGGCAACGGACCTTGGTGCATTTGAAAAAGGTCTCAGCAAAAAAATTGACTCCATGAATTGCTCAACCGCAGTGGTTTGTCAGTGGGAAACAGCGAGTTGTGTGTCGTTTTGGACTCGTCCACAAACTTAGCTCGAGATGCCAAAGTGGGTTCAAAGTTGGCTAAACTATGGCGATCTCTTTCTCGCCGTTGGCTCCCACCCCATTGCAAAGCATCATGTCTGAGATTCCTGTCTCGAGATTCCACCGTTGGTCGATTGCGTTCGTCTCCCTACAGGCAATGTTGATTTGTCTGTTGTCGCTGGGCCAAGTCGAGGTGCACTCGGCAGAGTCCACGGCGTTCGCGACTCCGATTCATAGCACGCAGCTCGATCGCGATGCGTTCACGCAGTGGGCCGAGGGGCGTGAATCGGCGATTCCCATGGAAGCGGCGAAGAATGGGCCGAGCGATATTCTATGGACAAGCGACAAACGCCCCGATTGGCGTGGTGTCCAGTTTGGCACCAACCGTGCCCCCGGCCCGCGACATTTGCGAATTGCATTCACCGAGTCCATCGGTATCGGCACCCTACTTGTACGTGGCGGTGCGACGCTAAGCGTCCTCAAGCCCGACGCGCCGTACCCCGGTGATCTGGGAAACGAGACGCACTGGCAATCGGCGGATCGCTTGTCGCCGGAACGTCCCCACAGTCGCGAGGACTATGACGTTTGGACGCTCCCTGCTGATACGAAGACGCGGGCGATTCGATTCACGCATGTCGCGGAGGCCGCCGATCAAAATCCCGCAGGATGGCTCGGAGGCGCATGGGTGCTTTCGGATCGCTTCGCCAACCTCGCCCCGCAAAGTATCCTCACCGCCACGGCTCGGCCCGAAGCGGCAGAGCGGCTCAACGACCAGTCGAACAATCGGCAATGGCACCCGTGGGACAACGGTGAGTCCGGAGCCGCGCTGCGTGTTTCGCCGGATCATCCCGAAATCATCACGATGGTTTGGCCGCGCGCGGTGAAACTGGAAGGACTGTGTCTATTGTGGGCTGAGTTTTCAACTGTCGAAGTGGATGCCTTTGCTGGTTCCCCTGAGACCGCCATTCGATCGGCTGCGGAGACCGATTGGCGGAAGGTCGCAGCCTCGGACACCATCGATCCCTACTATCCAATGGGGTTGGGGGCGAATTGGATCGGGTTCGACCAAGAGATTGAAACACGTGCCATTCGCTTGCGGATTACCGGCGGCTCAACCGCAACGCACTCGCATTTGGTCAACAAGATCAAAGACGGACGCGGTGTTTGGCTCGGTGAAATCGTGGCGCTGACGTCGCTTCATACCGCACCGCTCACTTCGGTCGACTTGCCCGCGATCCGCGAGGAGATTCCGCCTCCCATCCCCGTTAAGTTCACGCTTGCCGAGCCAAGCGTCGTCACGCTGGTGATTGAAGACGAACAGGGACGCCGCGTCCGCAATCTTGTCAGCGAGACGGAGTTTCCGGCCGGTGAGAATGTCGTTTGGTGGGACGGCAGCGACGATTTGTTGCGTGATCCCGAAGCCGCTCAGCATGGGCTCTATCATCTGCCGACACGGTTTGTCTCGCCGGGCACCTACACGGTACGCGGACTGACTCGCAAACCACTGGAACTGACTTACGAGCAAAGCGTTTATAGCGCGGGGCATCCCGCCTGGGAGACCGCTGACAAGACCGGTTGCTGGATGACCAACTACACGCCGCCGACCAGCATCGCTTGTGTCCCCGGCCGACGCACACGCGATGGCCAACCGCTCGTCTTTATGGGCGCCTTCGTTGCCGAAGGAGGGCATGGTTTGCAATGGTTGGCCGAAGACGGCACAAAGATTGGCGGCCAAGGTTGGGTCGGGGGAAATTGGACCGGTGCGACGACGTTGACCGTCGATCTTGGCCCTCGCGCGGTCGCGGATCACCTCTGCTACATCGCCTCGATCTGGGAAGGTGAGCTTCGCATCACGGCGAAGTCGCGTGACTTCCAAGACAAGCCGATTCTGAAGCTGCAACTAGGAGATGATCCACGTCCTGACAAGCGTCCGCGTGGCACGCAGCCTCTGCCAAGGCTGGTCAACTTTGATGGCGGCGACCGAAAGTTTGTGTTGGCGGGTATCGCGGCACACGACGGTGTCATTGCATGTTCGCTCATTCGCCAAAATGAAATTCGGTTCATCGAAACTGCCAGCGGAAAGACGATTCGCACCCAATCGATCGAAAACCCACGCGGGCTGGCCTATGACCAACAAGGACGATTGCTCGCACTGAGCGGGACCAAGCTGGTGCGTTTTGGCAAACAGGATTCGCCTGCGGAGACGATCATTGCCACGGGGTTGGATGATCCTCGCCATATCGCCCTGGATGATGAAGCAAACTACTACATCAGCGATCAAGGGCACTCGCATCAAGTCAAGGTTTTCTCACCGGACGGCAGATTGTTACGCACGCTTGGTAAATCGGGCGAGCCGAAAACAGGTCTGTATGATCCGCTGCACATGAATCATCCCAACGGCCTCGGTATCGATAGCCAAGGTCGTCTGTGGGTTGCCGAGAACGACTTTCATCCCAAGCGAGTCTCACTTTGGTCGCCCCAGTCCGAGTTGCTGCGGGCGTTCTATGGTCCCGGCGAATATGGTGGCGGTGGCGTGCTTGATCCGCACGACAAGACTCGTTTCTTTTACAAGGGACAAGAGTTTCACCTCAACTGGCAATCCGGTACCGACACGTTGGTCCGTGTTTTCTATCGGCCTTCGCCTCTGATGGAAGCGCATTACGGTCCGTATTCGCCGGATACGCCGTTGTACCCTGACGCACGTCGCGGTGAGCGTTATTTCACAAGTTGCTTCACTCACAATCCGACCAATGGAGACGGCGTCAGTTTTGTTTGGCGAGATGCCGGCGCGACCGTCGACTTAGTTGCGGCGGTAGGTAATGCTCACGCGTGGCCGATTCTCAAGACCGAGCCATTTGATGAATGTTGGCCCGAGGGGGCGGACCCACAAGGAGATGAAAATCGTAATCCGGCGGCGTTTGCGTGGTCCGATGCCAACGGTGATGGATTGCCGCAGCCCAGCGAAGTTCAGATCAGCCAAATCTCTTGCTCTGGCGTCACCACCCAGTCGGATCTGTCGATGGTGGTTGCTCGTTGGGGAAACCAAACCGTTCAATTTTTTCCCGTGAAGTTCAATGAACACGGAGCTCCGCTTTACGATCTTGCTGCACCGCAAGTGCTATTGACCGGTTCGCAGCGACCGCAATCGTCCGGTGGCGACCAAGCCCTTACCGAACCTGGCGGCTGGACAATTCACACCGTTGCTCCGGCACCATTCTCACCTTATGGATTGGGTGGATCGTTGGGCGGTCAAGCACGCTGGACCTATCCCAATGTGTGGCCTGGTCTGCACGCCAGTCATGAAGCGGCGATTCCGGGCCAGCCCGGCATGGTGATTGGCACCACGCGATTGCTCGGTGGCTGGATCCGCCCGGGCGGCGACGCAGGTTCGATCTTTGCCATCAACGGCAACATGGGAAATATGTACTTGTTTACTGCCGATGGTTTGTTCGTGGCGACGCTATTTCACGACATTCGCTTGCGGCCTAATTGGGCGATGCCGCAAGCCGTACGTGGCATGGATGTCAGCAACGTATCACTGCACGATGAAAACTTTTGGCCCAGCATCACCCAAACCGTCGATGGGAAAATTTTTGTCGTCGATGGCGGCCGCGTCAGCTTGGTGCGAGTGTCGGGTCTCGATTCCATCCGTCGTATTTCCGCACAACCGTTGACGGTTACCACCGACGATTTGGCAAAGGCTCGCGAGTGGTTCGTGCAAACCGAAGCAACGCGTCAAGCGGTCCTCGGCAGCGGCACCCTCAAGGTCACCCTGCGATCCACCGCGCCGCAGGTCGATGGTCGTCTGGAGGATTGGTCGCCGACAACCGACTGGGCACCCATCGACCGACGTGGTACCAAGGCAAACTTCAATAGCGATTCACGTCCTTATGACGCGAGCGCCGCGGTAACCATTGTCGGCGATCAACTCTTCGCCGCCTGGCGCACCAACGAGAAAGACCTTCTCACCAACAGCGGTGAAACGCCGCAAGCGTTGTTCAAAACCGGAGGCGCGCTTGACATCATGCTCGGCACCGACCTCGCGGCGAAAGCCGATCGTGCGGAACCGGCCCCCGGCGACTTGCGACTGCTGGTGACTCAGGTCAAAGGCAAGACTCGAGCACTGCTGTATCGAGCGAGTGTTCCTGGGACCCAACAACCGGTTGCGTTCAGCAGTCCATGGCGAACGATCTATCTGGATAGCGTCCAAGATGTCAGCGACAAGCTGAAATTGGCGAGCGACGGCTCTGGCAATTATGAAGTGCAGGTGCCGCTGAGTGTGCTCGAGTGGCAGCCTACGCTCGGCGAAACCTATCACGCCGATCTCGGCGTGCTGCGTGGCAACGGCGGTCAGACGAATCAGCGAGTTTACTGGTCCAATAAAGCCACCGCGATCACCGCCGATGTACCGAGCGAAGCAGAACTAACACCCAAGTTGTGGGGCCGATGGGAAGTCGTGGGTGAATGACGCTCGGACGCGATCGACTTGACGCAAAGGGGGTGGCTGCCTCCGTTTGTCGTCATCGTCATTTCAAAATATTTCCCGAATGCCATGAACCCTCCGGTGGCGTTCGGGCCGTTCCGCTAGAGCGTTACTGGAATCGGCGTAGGTCACCCAGCTTTAAAGGTAGTGGACGAGGCAACGAGTCCCGGCTTTAGAAGTAGTGGACGAGGCAACGAGTCCCAGCGACTGAGTGGCACGACAGGACTCGTTGCCTCGTCCACTACAGAGAAAACACTTCACCCGCGTGATTTGTAGCCAAACTCGAATGACGAAGTTATTTCCAAGCAGTACTTTAAAAGGGTTATACCGGAAAATGGGTGACAGGAAGATGAAGAGGCCGTGGAGGCTGACGACCACGACGGACCAATGATTTGTTCCCATTTTCTAACCCTTCATCTTTTAACCTTATTCAGGCCCAACCTGTTTGTCAAAACAAATCTGCTCGAAGCAACTGATGGCGAACGCATCGAACGCATTGAAACTCGCGACTTCTGAAGATCTTGAATCGAAGCCTGCACAACGTTTTGGCTATCCGCGGAGTGGCTTGAGTCGGAGTTTTGCAGGAAGGTTAAAAGATGAAGGTTAGAAAATGAGGGAGCGTCGGCACGTCCAAACTTGGTCACGGCGAGCCACTGCCTCACGCTATCTTCGGTCCGCCCTTCCACCAAGCTGGATTGTCAATGATCGTTCGGGTGCGATCGAGTGCAGTAAACGATTGCGATGGTGTCCTACGGCTGTTCAGTGGATGCCGCGATTCGCTCCGCTGCTTCGTCTAGATGTGCTTTCATGGCGGCTCGAGCGGCACGTGGCTTCCTCTCGATAATGGCCTTCATGACTTTTTCGTGCACGGGAATCGAAACGCGATTGTCAGAGGGCTGACGATTGGTCACGCGTAGACTTCCTTGTAACGCAACGCTGATCAGATTCGCCACCGGGGCAAAGAATGGATTGCCCGTCGCGCGCAAAATTGATGTATGAAATTCAGTGTCCGCCGCAAGAAACGCCTCGACATCTTCGGTCGACCGTTCCATTTGCTCAAATGCTTCCTTGATGTGGTCCAGGTGCTCATCGCTGCCTCGCGTGGCCGCAAACGAAGCAGCAGCTGGCTCGATCGTTTGACGAAATTCGGTCAGATAGGAAAGCAGTTTGCCATCACCATCGGCGCGGGTCTGCCACGCGAGAACTTCGGGATCGAGGTAGTTCCAACAGTTCGGCGGCTGCACAATCGTTCCGCGTTTGGCCTTCGATTCGACTAACCCCTTGGCCGCCAGCGACTTGATCGCTTCACGGATCACGGTGCGGCTAACCCCCATGCTCTCACAAAGCGACACCTCCTGAGGCAATGCGGTTCCAGGCTCCCATTGGCCGGCCAAAATGCGTTGCCCTAAATCGTGAACGACTTGGCCACATAGGTTTCTGCGAAGCCCCGATTTCTTCATTTTGCACTACCCATCGCGTTACGATCGCCGTGTTGATTTTGACCCGCAATTGACAACTTCCCGCCCTATGACCTTACGAGCGCAATCCAAACGCGGCCACTGCGTGATCGTCGGGAAAAAAGAAAATATTGAGGAATTCTGGAAACAAACTCTAGACGCGTTCTAATTGTCATACAATAATACCGATGGCGAGTGGCGGGCACGTCAGCATTGTGCCGCTTCGAAGGGAATTCGCTTTTGCTTAACCGGCCGAGTTAAGTGGGGTTGCGTGTGATATTCATTCGGTGGATCGGCGAATCTTGGTTCTCGTTGATCGGTTTCCACCAAACAAATCTTTTTGAGCGGAGGGTTTCAAATGGGAAAGGGAGACGTTGTGAACAAGAGTGACGTGGAAACGCAGGCGGTGGTAGGCAATTGTGGGAAAGCACGCAGCGGTTTCACTTTGGTGGAACTGCTGGTCGTGATCGCAATCATCGGGGTCCTGGTCGGGTTGTTGTTGCCAGCGGTCCAGGCCGCGCGGGAGGCGGCTCGACGGATGAGCTGTAGCAATAATTTCAAGCAAATTGGATTGGGGATTCATAACTATCATAGTGCTTACAATCAGTTGCCCACTCACAAGTCGGGGACATCGGGCTTTAGTGGTCTGACACGAAACAGTTCAGGAGCAACGAGTGCCGCGTTCAGTTTTGTTGACCCCGCAATTGGCGGAAACGGTCCGACGGGGACGAATCAGTCGGAACTGAGTTTTCTGGTTGCGATCACGCCATTTGTCGAAGGACAAGCTTTGTGGGAACAGATCTCGAATCCCAATGCACCCGACAGTGATGGCAGTGCGGGCGTTTGGCAAGCCATGGGACCGACCCCTAGCGATTCGGGCCCAGGCGATGGCGACTACGGTCCTTGGTTTACCGAAATCCCCATGCTTCGTTGCCCAAGCGATCCAGGTGTGGGGCTTCCCGCCTTCGGCCGCACCAACTATGCCGCTTGTCTTGGCGACAGCCCGGCTCGCGGTTCGGCTGGCCAAGCTCGGGATGACAATTCATCCAATTCCAATACAGCCGAGTGGACACGTTCGGGACAGCGTGGAGCGTTCGTGCCGAAGCAAAAGACGGCTTTCCGTGACATTTTGGATGGTTTGGCAAACACCATCATCGCGGGTGAAATTGCAACCGACATAGGTGATCGTGATACACGCACGCAACCACGACAAGGATTGGGCAGTACCATCCCGCCAAGTGGCGCCTTCACGGGGCGAGATCCGAATCGTCCACAGTTTTGGTCGGCGTCGGGAGTTGCGCTTGTGGGTAACGCAGCATACTTGCGAGGCTATCGTTGGGCGGATGGGAATCCTGTTTTCACATCGGTGGTGACGATTTTGCCACCCAACTCGGCGACCGCGCTGCTCGCTCCTAACGCGGATAGTGGGATCACAACGCAAGCGAATCTGCGAGCCGAACAGTGCCCTGGTTACCTGGCCCCCAGCAGCCGCCACCAAGGTGGATGTCATGTGTTGATGGGCGATGGAGCGGTGAAGTTCATCACCGACTCGATCGAAGCAGGAAATGCGGACCAATTGTTCGTTCGACACAATGGCACGGGTGCACGTGCACCTGGTCAACAAAGCCCCTACGGTCTGTGGGGCGCCTTGGGGACTCGTGGTGCCAAGGAAACGATCCAAGAGGCCTTGTAGACTCTGCTTGGACTCGATCGTTTCTTCGTCCAATGGTTTTTCCGCAGTGGTAGCTCGCGGATCCCATACAATGAACTCGGGCTCACCTGTGAGGCCCGTTGGTTTGGGAGAGACCTGAGTGTCGCCACTGCGGAATGGATTGGCCGCTGAGATTTCAAATGTCTTTTGCGGCCGCCGCCTCGCGTTGCCTTTTCAGAAGATTCAATTTATCAGCAGCGTGGAGCTCGTCGAACGAGGGCTTCTTGGTGTCGCCAAACGACCGAAGTTCCCGACGACTTTCGCTGCGATCTCAATCCAATTCATCGCTTGAAAAAATAGCGATCAGTAGCCATGAACACTCAGCATCTTTCAACGGCCATGTTTTCGGCTCCCGCCAATTCGGCGGATCGCGTGCACGCTCCGGCGCATCAAAGCAGTAGCAGCGGGGACAAACAATCTGCGACTCGGATCGTTGCCATCCGCACCTACCATTTGCGAGACCACCTCGAGGTGCCCTTCGGATTTTCTCAGTGGTTTTACAGCACACGAAACACCCTATGGGTCGAAATCGTTGCCGCGGATGGCACGACCGGATGGGGTGAATGCTACGGACCCTCAGAGGTTTACCAGGCGGCGATTACCAACTTCTACGCTCCTCGCTTGATGAACCAGAATGCCATGGCGACCGATGTGCTATGGCACACGATGTGGCGGGCGTCACTCGACTTTGCTCGTGGCGGCGTGATGATGGGAGCGATGTCGGGGATCGACATGGCACTGTGGGATCTCCGCGGCAAGATTTTGGGGCAATCGGTCTCGGATTTGATGGGCGGACGTTATTTTGACGAAATTCCCTGTTATGCAACGGGGATGTATTTCAAGGAAATGCCCGAAGAAGAACTGATCGCATCGATTGTCGACGAAGCCTGCCGTTACGAATCGCAAGGGTTTCAAGCACTGAAAATCAAAGTGGGCAAAAACATCGCGTTCGATATTCGTCAAATCGAAGCGATGCGTGCTGCTTTGCCAAAGATGACGATGATGGCCGATTCGAATCACGCCTACGATTTAAGTGAGGCGATCAAAATTGGCCGTGTGCTTAGTGAGCATGACTTTGCTTGGTTCGAAGAACCGCTGTCGCCCGAGTTTGAACAGCAATTTCGCCAGTTGCAAGACAAAGTCGATGTTCCAATCGCAACGGGGGAATGTGAGCAAACACGCTACGGGTTCCAGCGGCTGTTGTCGACCGGCGGTGTGCAGATCGCGCAGCCCGATTTGGCGTATTGTGGCGGTCCGTCCGAGGCACTGAAGATTCGAAATTTGGCTTCATCAATGGGGATCAATGTGGTGCCACACTGCTGGGGCACGATGCTGAATCTTGCCGCGGCCACGCATTTCCTTGCCTCGGGATATCGCGAGCCAGGCCGCAAGGAAGCGGCGGCACCGCTGCTGGAATACGATCGCACCGAGAACGCGTTGCGTGACGAGTTGTTTGAGATTCCGGTCGAGATTGACAAGGGGATCGCAAAGGTTCCGACGGGACCGGGGCTTGGCGTTAAGGTCAATCAGGACGCAATGAAATCGTTTGTGGTCAGTTCAACGGAAGTGAAGGCATAGGTAGTCATGGCAAACTTGTTCCCATTGCTAATTGATGGCCGTGCCGTCACGTCGGACAAGGTGTTTGAGGTCGTCAACCCGGCGAGCGAAGAAGTCATCGGCCAGGTTCCCGAAATCGACGCCGATGCGGTCGAGCTTGCCCTGGCTGCGGCACAACGAGCGTTCAAGACGTGGTCACGTATGCCGCTATCGAAACGTCAGCCGTTGATCTTGAAGTACGCCGAGTTGTTGGAACAGCATCGCGACGAGATTCTCGATTTGCTGATCGCAGAAACCGGCAAACCGATCGGCAATGCCGAATACGATTTCGGCATGCTGACGACCTGTTTGCGATACTTTTGCGAAGAGGCTGCTCGGATTGATCAACAAGTCATTACTGATCCCGATGGTCGATTCCTACATTACACGCTGCGGCAACCGTTAGGGGTCGTGGTCGGCTACTTGGCCTGGAATTTCCCGCTGTTGAACCTCGGCTACAAATTGGGCCCGGTACTGGCGTCCGGCTGCACGGCGATCGTCAAACCGTCTCAGCTAACGCCGCTGGCGTCACTGCGGTGTGCCCAGTTGTTATCGGAAGCGGGAATCCCAGACGGCGTGGTGAACGTTTTCAGCGGAACGGACTATGAAATCAGCCGACCGTTCTTGGAAAGCAAAATCCCGTCGATGTTCACGATGATCGGTTCGACACGGGCTGGCGTTGCAGCGATGAAGACCGCGTGCAGCAACGTCAAACATTTCTCAGTCGAACTCGGGGGCAACGCACCGGTGCTGGTTTATGCCGATGCCGATGTCGAAGCCGCAGCCAATAGTGTTGTCGATTTGAAGTTTGCGAATTCCGGACAAGTTTGCGTGTCACCGAACCGCTGTTTCGTACACGAGTCGGTTTACGAGCGGTTCATCGACGCGGCGGCTAAGCGAACATCGAAGATTACGCTAGGCGCCGGTCGCGGCGACGAATCCCTGATGGGCCCTGTGTTGACCGAAAAAGCACGTGACCGCATGTTGGCCTTGATCGAAACCGCGAAACAATCCGGTGCGTCGGTCGTTTGTGGCGGCAACAAACCCAACCGCAAAGGGTACTTTCTCGAACCCACCATTTTGCGAGATGTCAGCCGCGAGATGGATGTCACCTGTGATGAAATCTTCGGCCCTATTTTGCCGGTGATCAAGTTCAGCAGCGCGGACGACGAAATCGCATTGGCCAATGACAGCGAATTTGGATTGGCGGCCTACGTTTACACCACCAATCTGCAACGAGGACTTCGAGCCGCTGCGGAAATCGAAGCCGGCAGCGTGTGTGTCAACGAGGTCCACTACGCCGTCCATCTACCGCACGGTGGATTGAAGCAGAGCGGAGTGGGGAAAGATTGTTCGCGATACTCGCTGCAAGAATACCTGACTCTCAAACGAGTCTCGGTATTGGTCAACCCGTAGTTTTTTTGATGAAGACTTTCCATGGAATTTCCCCAAGCAATTCTTTCACGCCTTCGCACTTCGGGCGTCGTCGCCGGATTTTCGGTAGAGCGTGTTGCCGATGCGGTGCCCATTGCACGAGCCTTGCTCGATGGCGGGATTGACGCGATCGAGCTGACTTTGCGTACCGACGCAGGCATCGAATCAGTGCGTGCGATCTGCGCCGAGTTCCCAGAAATGCTAGTCGGTGTCGGCACCATCTTGACCCCTGAGACGGCGAAACAAGTTCACGCGGCCGGAGCGGCATTCGGAGTGGCGCCTGGGACGAATCCACGCGTCGTTCGTGCGGCACAACAAGCGGGGCTGCCTTTTGCTCCGGGGATCGCGACGCCGACGGATCTCGAATTGGCAATCGAGTTGGGATGCCGCTTTGTCAAGTTTTTTCCTGCCGAACCCTGTGGCGGCATCGAGTACCTGCGAAGCATGTCAGCGCCCTACAAGCATTTGAATATCGAATACTTTCCACTCGGCGGAATCAATGCCGACAACATGTTGCTGTACCTGCAGGAACCCAACGTGTTGGCCATTGGTGGATCGTGGATCGTCAATAAACAGCTGGTGGAAAGCCAAGCTTGGACGGGCATTAGCGCTCGCGCTGCGGACGTCATCAAACGAGTTAAGGAGAGTGTCAAGCGATGAGTGGGATTGTGGTTGCCTTCGGAGAAATCATGTGCCGGTTGGCTTCGCCCGAGCATCTGCGTTTGCGGCAAACGCGGTCGCTCGAGGTGACCTATGCGGGGGCCGAAGCGAACGTGGCTGCGTCAATTTGTAACTTCGGTGGGCGAGCACGTTATGTCACCGCGTTGCCGCAGCACGATTTAGCGGACGCAACGATGGATTCGCTTCGCGCCGTTGGTATTGACACTCGCTATGTGCTAAGAACCGCGAAGGGGCGATTAGGACTGTATTTTCTAGAGACGGGTGCCAATCAGCGTCCCAGCAAGGTGATTTACGACCGATCCGATTCGGCAATCGCGATCACGCCGGCCGAAGCGTACGATTGGGATTCGATCTTTGCAGGGGCCGATTGGTTGCATCTAAGCGGGATCACGCCGGCGCTGTCAGAGAACTCTGCCGAGGCGACACGGGTTGCTGCGAAAAAGGCCAAAGCGGCCGGTGCGACCGTCTCGATCGATTTGAATTTTCGGGCAAAGTTGTGGAACTGGGACACATCAAAGTCGGCACGACAACTCGCCCAAGAGACGATGAAGGGCATTCTGCCCTTTGTCGATGTGGTGATTGCCAACGAGGAAGATTGCCACGACGTGTTGGGCATCCAAGCCGGGGACACCGACGTTCATGCGGGATCATTAGACACGTCACATTATCCCGATGTGGCAAAGCAAGTGGTGAAACAATTTCCAAACGTTCGCAAGGTGGCGATCACTCTGCGAGAAAGCATCTCGGCGACCCATAACAACTGGGGCGCGATGTTGTTTGACGCTGCCGACGATCGACCTTATTTCGCGCCACTCGATGCGAGTGGGAATTACCAATCCTACGAGATCAAAAACATCGTCGATCGCGTTGGCGGCGGTGACTCCTTTGCCGGAGGGCTCATTTTTGCCCTCACGACACCGGAGCTTAGTGAGGCGCCGACGGCGCTTCGCTTTGCCGTTGCGGCATCCTGTTTGAAGCATTCGATCAAAGGCGATTTTAATTACTCGACGCGAAGCGAAGTCGAAGCCTTGATGGGCGGTTCGGCTTCGGGCCGTGTGATTCGGTAAGGATTTTAAACATGAAAATGATCATTGCAATGTTCTTCGTGGTGCTGGGATCGGTGGCGGCGTTGGCCGACACGCCAGCGAAGCCAAACATCGTGTTGCTGTTTGCAGACGATGCCGGCTATGGCGATTTTGGGTTTCACGGCAGCCATCATTTCAAAACGCCCCACTTGGACAAACTAGCCAAATCCGGCATCCGGCTCTCGCAGTTTTATGTGACCGGAGCGACCTGTGGACCATCGCGGGCGGGCATGCTGTCGGGCCGCTACCAACAACGGTTTGGTTACGAAGAAATCAATGTGCCCGGAATCATGAGTCCGCACAGCAAACTGTTGGACGACGAGATGGGGTTGCCGACCGACATCAAGATGATGGGCAATTACCTGCAGGACCTTGGCTATCGCACTGCGGTCTTTGGCAAATGGCACATGGGGGTCGCCGATCGATACCATCCGTTGCGGCGAGGTTTTGACGAATTTTATGGTTTTCGTGGCGGGGCTCGTAGCTTTTTCGCCTATCCCGACCCTAGTCGCACTGCGCACGAGAATTGGATGGAGCGAGGATTTGAGAACTACCAAGAACACGAAGGGTATTTGACCAACGTGCTAGCCGACGAAACGTGCGAGTTCATCCAACGCAATAAAGACAATCCATTCTTTGCTTATGTGTCGTTTAACGCGGTTCACACTCCGATGGAAGCTGATCCACAGGACAAGGATACGTTTCCGCATCTTCAAGGGGATCGTCGCATCGCCGCTCAAATGATGCTGTCGATGGACCGAGCTTGCGGCCAAATCATGGACAAGATCGAAAAACTTGGACTTCGCGAGAACACCATGGTGGTCTTTTCAAACGACAATGGCGGGCCCATGGACAAAAACGGATCGAGCAATTACCCGCTCGCCGGCGTGAAAGCGACTCAGCTCGAAGGTGGAATCCGTGTGCCGGGCATCATCTCGTGGCCGGGGGCGTTAAAAGCGGACGCCGTCTACGACGCACCCACTATCACGTTGGATTTGATCCCGACTTTCGTGGCGGCCGGTGGTGGTGATCCGGCGGCGCTAGAAGGGCTCGACGGAGTCAACCTGCTTCCTTATCTGCGCGGCGAAAAGTCGGGGCGGCCACACCAAACGTTGCACTGGAAAATGGAAACTCGCGGTGCAATACGTCATGGGGACTGGAAACTATTGCGGTACCCCGATCGACCTGCCGAACTGTTTGATTTGGCCAAGGATCCGGCCGAACAGAATGATTTGGCGGCCGTGCACCCCGAGTTGGTGCGAGAGCTATTCAAGAAACACTTTGCTTGGGAACTTGAACTGCAACGTCCACTTTTCATGTTACGACGAGCCGAGGAAGGATGGTCGGCGCGGCGAGCGACCGAATTCCGCAAACCGCCCACCAAGGATTACTAAGCGTCGTCCCGAAAACGAATCCGCCTCGCCGCTTGCTCACGCAGCGCGGCGAGAGAAGGCTACTCGTGAACGGATAAACCAACCGAACTTCGGAATCTTGATGATTCGACCCTGATGGCCACCGGCAATTAAAACCAGCCCGTTTCACCAACCGATGCAATCCAATGAAAATCAATCAGCCCCCATTCATATTGCTCGCAGTGTTGTCGCTACTGTCGAGCGCGAGTATGGCTCAGGATGCCAAGGTCGGCTCGTTGCCAAGCAGCGCGGCGGGTTCGAGCGAGGACGTGCTGCCGTTTTCTGATCCAACCAACATGGGGAACTGGGTGCTCAGGAAAGACATCAGTGATGAATTCGAAGGCGACGAAATCGATTCGTCAAAATGGTTCGTCGAAGGTGCAGGAGGCGATTATTACATTTGGAAAGGCCGTGCCCCATCGCAGTTTGCCCCCCACAATGTGATCGTCGAGGATGGCAAACTGAAGATTCGTTCGCAGTGGGAACCCGATTTTGATTTTGCAAAGGATGAAGGGCACGAGGGGAATACCTATCGCACGCACAAAGGCAAGGATGTTCCGGTCACAACCGGCGCGGTTGTCAGCCGCAAACGGTTTCTGAACGGGTACATGGAGGTGAAATCGAAGGCGGGCGATTCGGCAATGACCGCCGCGTTCTGGGCCATCGGCTACGAATCAGAACTCGATGTTTTCGAGCAAATGGGCCGACCAAACAAAGATACAAATGGCGATGGCGTCGTTGATCCCGGGCTCGATATCACCGCCGACAGCACCAAGATGAGTGTCCACGATTGGCAACCACCCGCCAAGCGACCAACACGTAAATTTGGTTACACCAAAAAACTGCCCTTCCGTACCGCGGATGATTTTCATGTCTACGGGTGCGAGTGGGGCGAAGATTACTTGAAGTGCTTCATCGATGGCGAATTGGTTTACGAGACAACTCAGGCAAAGGAGGGCAAACACTGGGTGTTGACGAACCCGCTGGAGATCTGGTTGGACTCGGAAATCTTTGTGTGGCTCGGATTGCCGACCCAGGATGAATTGCCGACCGACTTCGAAGTCGAATACATGCGAGTGTGGCAGAAACCACGGACGAACCTGCTCGACCGTGCTTTCTTTGGCTTTGAGGGCCCCTTCTTGTTTCAAGACCAACCTCGACCATTGGATCTTGTGCCGGAGAGTTCGGAAAACAATGACTATCAACAGTTCTGGAAGATCGATGAGCAGTCTGCCAAACATTTGTCGATCGTTCGGCACGAGAACTTTGCCTCAGGCACACGTAGCCTAAAGTTTCGCACCGACGGCCAATTGGCGGCCGACTCCGTCGTAGCAACCAGCCCCAAGGGCACGGTCGATTTGGATGCTGGCAATTTCGAATTGGCGGTGAAGGTCCAAGTCGATGCAAAGAGTACCGCCAAAACGATGCGGTTATCCCTGATCGATTCGGACGTGTTGCTTGCCGAGATCGATCTTTCGAGTCTTCCCCGAGACCAATGGGTCAATGTGACGCGGCGATTCACGTTGCAGCAACCCGCCTCGGCCAATGATCAACTCACGATTTCATTTGATAAATCAGATGTCCCAGCCGGACCCAATTTGATCTATGTCGATGACGTCGCTGTGCAACGTGCTTCGAAGTCTCGCTGACGCGTAAGTCAGTTCGGCGTCCCTCTCCTCATCCTGTAAACGAAAGATCTCTGAAAATGAAAAACAACTTCTTCCTTATTGCCTCGGTGGTGTTCACGTTGGCAAGCACCGCTGCTTTGTCGCTCGCGGAAACTCCATCGCCTGTCGGAGACGTGTTTGCATCGAATCCGGATAGCTGGGCCTTTGCATCAGAGTTCTCGGACGAATTTGATGGCGATCAAGTCGACACGCGAAAATGGAATATCGATACCGAAGACTGGGGCACATGGAGCTGGGAACCAGAGAACGCATTCCTGAGCGATGGCTCGCTGAAACTGCAAATGGTGCAGCAGTACCATCAACGTGGCAATACAAAGCTGGCCTACAAATCAGGAATCGCCCGAACGCATCAAACGATCACCTATGGATACTTCGAAGCTCGCGTGAAAGGCTGCGAATTGTTCCCCGGTGCTTCGCCCGCTTTCTGGTTGCACAGCAAAGGCGAGGACAATCGTTACACTGCCAAAGACGGTGAAACGGTGGCTTATTCCGAGATCGATATCATTGAATTGCAACAAGGCGAATGGAACGCGGAAACAAAAGAAGACAACGGCGTCGACATGATCGATTGCAATCTTCATAACGTATTGATCAAAAACGGCCAGCGACAGTGGATGCGTCCCAATACGCACCCTCAAACAAACAAGAACGAATACCACGCATCGTTTGATCCGCGAGACGACTACCACGTGTATTCCGTTGAAAACAACAAAGATTTTGTGGTGTGGTACATCGACGGAAAGGAAATTGCGAGGAAACCTAACCTCTATTGGCATCTTCCGATGCACGTAACGCTTTCGCTTGGTTTGCGGCGGCCGTTTGAAAACTACGTCAATGGTCAGCGGGTTGCGGTTCTCGAAAAAACCACTGAAGAAGGTTTCCCGACCACCATGAGCGTCGACTATGTGCGTGTGTGGCGAAATACCAGCCTAACGCAGCCCCGTTCGACTTCCGGAAAACAAGTCTCCACGGCAAAAAAGAAAAACTCAGCCGCCGCTACAAAACCGGTTGCGAAGAAACCGAGCGGAGAATTTGACATGAGCAAAGACGAGTTTATCGCCATGGAAAAAGCAAAATGGGAAAAGAGTGGATGGACCTGGAATCAAGCAAAAGTCGAAGCCAATTTCGCTGAGCTCGACACCAACCAGGACGGCATTGCGTCTGGATTGGAACGGCAAACTTGGTTTGCCAAAAAGAAGGCCGGGAATTAGTCACCCGTTTTGAAATGCAGCGTAGTGGAATTCTGCCGTTTTCCTCTGTTTTCGTCGAATGATGGCGAATTCCACGATCGCGAGCCGCCCCCCAAGTCCCAACAGCCAAAAAGTCAGCCGATGGATTCCCCTACGAGAAACGCTCTGGTTTACTCAACGATCGTCGCCATGGGCGGATTTTTGTTCGGTTTGGATGCGGCGTTGATCTCTGGAACGATCGACTATATCAGTGAAGAATTTTCTCTCTCACCCGAACGATTGGGGGCTGCCGTTAGCGCGCCGCTGTTAGGCGTGCTGATTGCACTTCCATTTGCCGGTTGGATCTGCAATCGCTTTGGCCGCAAGAAGGCCATTCTTCTGATCGCGGCGCTCTATTTAATCTCCGCTGTTTCATCGGCACTGGCTCCAAACTATTGGTCGTTGGTCGCCGCCCGATTCCTAGGCGGACTCGCGTTTAGTTCGATCGCTCTGGCGTCGATGTATATCGGTGAAATTGCTCCACCAAAACTGCGAGGCAAACTCGTCTCGATGACACAGATCAATATCGTCATCGGACTCTCCGGTGCCTACTTTGTTAACTATCTGATTAACCATTGGGCCACCTCCGGTGCTTCGTGGACGCTCGATCTCGGGCTTGCGGATCACACATGGCGTTGGATGCTTGGTTCGGAAATTCCATTTGCCATCGCTTGGTTTTTTCTGCTGTTGGTGATTCCTGAAAGCCCAGCGTGGTTTATCTACCAACACCGTGACGAGGATGCAAAGCGGACGCTGCGAAAACTGATGCCCAACGACGCAATCGATGCACATGTTGCCGAGGTTCGCGAAAGTATCCACAAGAGCACCGAGGATCATTCGATCACGGCACAATTGCGTGAGATTTTGGGGAAGCCGATGCGGCTTACCTTTATCATTGCCATGGCAATTGCGATCGCTCAGCAATCCAGCGGTATCAACGCGGTGCTGTTCTATGCCCAGACGATTTTCAAGCAGCTCGGGATCGGTTCCAACGCGGCGTTTCAACAGGCCATTTGGGTTGGTTTGACCAGTATCGTCTTCACGGTTTTAGGATTGTTATTGGTCGACCGTCTTGGACGCCGTCCGTTGATCATTTGGGGAATGATTTGGATCATCGCAAGCCTGGGGCTCTGCTCGTACGCGTTTCACCAAGCACGCTATGTCGTCGATGAAGCCACCGTCGCTGCAATGGCAGCGGAAGAACCGAACGAAGCGAATTCGGATCTGGCGTCGCGAGCGGTATCGACGGACGCCGAACGTCTGGGACCTTTGGTAGGCATCGAATACGAAAGCGATGTTGCGTTCAAACAGGCGATCCGAGATGCACTTGGCAAGGATGGTGCTGCGAAACGCGAAGGGCGATTGCTTGATGCATCGATCAAGATCAATGCGAAGATGGTGTTGCTAGGCATCCTGAGTTTTATTGCCGCCTTTCACTTTTCCGTCGGGCCGGTGATGTGGGTGCTCTTCTCAGAGATCTTTCCAGTGTCGGTTCGCGGCATCGCGATTCCCTTTTTTACGATCATCACCAGTTTGACCAGTTGGCTGATCTCGTTCATTTTTCCTCGGCAACTCGAAAGCTGGGGGATGTCGGCGGTCTTTCTGTTTTATGCTGCAACCGTATTCGCCGGATTGATGGTTCTGTTCTTCACTCTCAAAGAAACCAAGAACATGAGCATCGAAGAGATCCAGGATGCTTTGCAGTCCAGGGCATCGGCGTGATGGATCACAAAGCCGCAACCAAAATCTTAAGAGAGAAATAGTTCCATCATGATTGACACATCACAAAGTCCCCACATCAAACTCCGAAGTATTGGTATCGGCCAGTGCCGTTGGACCGAAGGATTTTGGGCGGAAAAGTTCCAACAATGCACCGAGGTGATGGTGCCCCACATGGGATCGCTGTTGAAAGGCGATATCGGCCACGGATTGAACAACTTCAAAATCGCAGCCGGGCTGAAACAGGGGAAACACCAAGGATTTGCTTGGCATGACGGTGATTTTTTTAAATGGATGGAAGCAGCCGTCTATGTTTATGCGGTCAACAAAGACCAAGCGATCGTTGACGAACTAGACCAAGTGATCGAGATCATCGGCAAGGCTCAGCAGGCCGATGGATACCTGCACACCAATATCCAGATCGATGGGATCAAGCATTTTTCGAATCGCAAGTACCACGAGATGTACAATTGCGGCCATTTGTACACAAGTGCCTGTGTTCATCACCGTGTCACCGGCAAGACGAACTTTTTAGAGATTGCCATTCGGAATGCGGATCTGCTTTACAAACGGTTTCAGCCGCAACCCAGAGAACTAGGGCGGTTTGGGTTCAATCAATCTCAGATCATGGGATTGACCGAACTTTACCGCACAACCCGCGATCGTCGCTATTTGGAGTTGGCGGAAATCTTTATCAACAATCGGGGCAAGTACGAGGTCGTCGAGGATTCGAGCACCGAGGGATACCCGATCGGCGACATGGTCCAAGAACGCGTGCCGTTGCGTGAAGAGACCGAGGCCGTGGGCCATGCGGTATTGGCCTTGTACTACTACGCTGGCGCTGCCGATGTCTACGCCGAAACCGGCGAGCAAGCGTTGATCGATGCACTGGATCGACTATGGGACAATGTGTGCAACAAGAAAATGTATGTGACCGGCGCGGTGGGACAGGCTCACTTTGGCGCTTCGACACGTCGCGACAAGATTGAGGAAGGTTTCCTCGAGCAATACCTGATGCCGAATTCGACGGCCTACAATGAAACCTGCGCCAACATTGCCAACGCGATGTTCAATTTCCGAATGCTGGGAATCAAAGGCGAGGCGAAGTACGCGGACGTCATGGAATTGGTTGCCTACAACAGCGCGTTGGTCGGCATTAGCGCCGACGGCAAGCACTACTTTTATGCCAATCCGCTGCGAATGAACAAGGGGCAACGCGAATATCAAGACCATCGGGATTGTACCGAGTCGGCCTGTCGCAAACCCTACATCGAGTGCTTTTGCTGTCCACCGAACTTGGTACGCACCATCGCCAAGCTGTCGTGTTGGGCCTACAGCATCGCAAAAAACGGCGTCGCTGTGAATTTGTATGGCGGCAACCGACTGGAAACGAAGCTAGCGGATGGATCGGATTTGATACTTCATCAAGATTCGGCTTATCCATGGAACGGCAACGTTAAAATCACCATCGATTCGTGCAAGGATTCGCCGTTTGAGATTCTTGTGCGGATTCCGGGATGGGCGGACGAGTGCACGCTGCGGGTCAACGGCGAAGACGCCGGGGTACCGATCATCGCCAGCACATACGCACGGATCGAGCGATCTTGGCAGTCCGGCGATACGATCGAGCTAAAACTTCCGATGGAAGTGCGGCTGATGAAGGGGCATCCGTTGATCGAAGAAACTCGCAATCAAACTGCGGTCAAAGTCGGGCCGCTAGTGTACTGTGTTGAATCGCCGGATCTACCCGAGGACGCAAGTACATTGGATGTCTATTTGCCGAGCGATATTCAGTTCGAGAAACAGCAGGATCCCAGTTTGCTCGACGGGGCAACCACACTTACCGGCGAGGTACTGCTGAAGTCCGACTCACGCGACTCGATGTATGCACCCATGGGCACGCCCGAGTGGACAAGTGCCCGCGTACGCTTCGTCCCCTATTATGCTTGGTCGAATCGCGGCGAAGCCGAGATGACGGTGTGGCTACCCCTGGTGTGGAAACATCCTCACGTTGGACAGCCCTGTTAGAAGAGCAAGCGTCAGCGTCGCTGGCACTCTCCCCTCGACGAAACAAGATTGCCGATGTCATCGCGAGCATAGAAGGCCGGAGGCCGACACCTTTTCCGCTGGGTAGCTATGCTCGCCAGAGCGTGGATGGTGCATCACCGCGTTAGCCAATGCGGCAAATAGACCGGAAAGACTCCTGCAGACCTGCGCACAAGGGTAGACAGGAAAATGGGTGACAGGAAGATGAACATGCCGTAAGGACTCGCGAGCACGACGGAGCATTCGTGCTTCCCCATTTTCTAACCCTTCATCTTTTAACCTTTTTTTAAGGCCAACCCGTTTGTCTGAACTAATCAGCTCAAGACCATATCGCTGACGAGGTGACACTTCGAATCATGGGGTATGACATTTTCTTGCCCAACATTGGTTCGATCATCGCAAGCGCACTAGGCCGGAGGCCGGCACACTTGCAGAGAGTGTGTCGCACTCTGGGCTATGTTTTTGCCCGACGTTTGCCGCTGGGTAGCTACGCTCGCCCGAGCGTGGATGGTGGCATCTCAACGTTAGCCAAAGCGGCAAATAGACCGGAAAGACTCCTGCAGACCCGCGTAACGGGGGTATACAGGAAAATGGGTGACAGGAAGATGAAGAAGCCGCAGAGGCTGGCGACCACGACGGAGCATTCGTGCTTCCCCATTTTCTAACTCTTCATCTTTTAACCTTTTTTAAGGCCAACCCGTTTGTCAAAACAAATCTACTCGAAGCAACTGATGGCGAACGCATCGAACGCATTGGAACTCGCGAGTTTCGAAGATCTTAACTCGAGGTTTGCATGACATTTTGGCCATCCGCGAAGTGGCTTAAGTCGGAGATTCGCAGGAAGGTTAAAACATGGAAGGTTAAAAAATGGGGAACGCAGGCACGTCCAAACTTGGTCACGGCGAGCCGCTGCTGACTTGGTCTTTCGGTCACGTCAACGAAACAAGACTGCCGAAGTCATCGCGAGCGAACTAGGCCGGAGGCCGACACATGAACTGCCGTTGGCGTTAGCCAACGGTTTAGAGGCGACCTACACCGCAAGGCCGGAGGCCGGCACACTTGCAGAGATTGTGTCGCACTCTGG